>NZ_JBIUAG010000033.1:0-124875 GCF_044547355.1 Kutzneria sp. NPDC052558 | reverse complement strand
CTTGCGTATCGAGGCAGGCGGAGCCTGCCCGATAGCGCCTTGATACGCCATCGCCCAGAGGTCTCCGCGCAAAATCCACCCGGAGTCACTAACCACCCCACCCCACCCCGCCCCCCAAACCGAACAACGCCCCCAGCCCCTCATCGCAATCCCCACCCACCCGGCAACCGCGCGGCGCGGGCACCCAAAGCACACCCACAACCACACCCACAACCACACCCACAACCACAACCACAACCGTCCACTCTCAAAGCACCGCCTCCCCATCGAGAAAGAACCCCCCATTCACCCCACCAACCGGCAGCGTCGCCGCCCACACCACCCCACGGGCACTGTCGGCCGCCGGGCGGTCGGTGTTGTCGGCGCGTTCGGGGTGGGTGGCGGTGGAGCCGGGGTCGACGGAGTTGACGAGGACGGGTGTGCCTTCGAAGGCCCGGGCGAGGATCTCGGTGAGGACGTTGAGGCTGTGTTTGGCGAAGGAGTGGGCCGGGGCCCGCAGGCTGGCGCCGAGGTCGAGGCCGGCGGAGATCTGTGAGGCGGAGCGGCTGGAGACGTTGACGATGCGGGCCGCTCCCGCCGCCCGCAGCAGGGGTAGCAGGGTCTGGACCAGTTGCCATGGCCCGAGCACGTCGATGTCGATGGCCGTGCGCACGGCGTCGATGTCGGCGTCGAGGGCGGACAGGGCCTGGAAGTCGACGGGTGCGCAGGCGTTGTTGACGAGGACGTCGAGGCGGCCGAAGGACCAGCCGATCTGTTCGGCGACGGCGGCCATCGTGGCGGGCTCGGTGAGGTCCAGGCGCATCGCGGTGGCGGCCAGGTTGTCCCGGCGTAGCTGGGCGGCGAGCGTCTCGGCCCGGGCGTGGTCCCGGGCGGTGACGATCACGTGATAGCCCTGCTCGGCCAGTTGCCGGGCCACGGCGAAGCCGATGCCGACGGAGCGGCTGACACCGGTGATCAGAGCGGTCTTGACGGTCATGACGATCACTCGTTTCGTTGCGGCTGAAGTGAAAACGGGTCGACTAGCGGTTGGCGTGCCTGGGCAGGAAGCCGACCAGCAGCAGCGCGAGGAGGTAGCCGCCGGCGCAGAGGGCGAAGACGAGTTCGGCGGCGGAGAAGTAGGAGGGGCCGGCGTTGGCGAAGAAGACGGTGCCGAGGGCGGCGACGCCGATGGCGCTGGCGAACTGCTGGGCGGCGTTGAGCACGCCGGTGCCGGAGCCGACCTCCTCGGTGGTGGCGTCGCCGAGGATGAAGTCGAACAGGGGGATGAACAGCAGTCCGGAGCCGACGCCGATGACGAACAGGGCTGGGGCCAGTGTCCACACGGTCAGGGCCGCGCCGAAATGGGCGGTGGTCCACAGTAGACCGAGCAGTCCGGCGGCGGCGATGGCCAGGCCGAGGTGCAGGTTGGCCCGTCCGAGCTTGGCGGCGAGCACTGCGCCGGAGGCGAGGGTGGCGGCGGCGGTGCCGACGGCCCAGGGGATCAGGGCGAGGCCGGTGTCCAGCGGCGACCAGCCGAGTCCGGATTGCAGCAGCAGGTTGACGACCAGGACGAACGCGCTGAGCGAGGCGTAGCTGGCGCCGACGATGGCCAGGCCGATCACGAAGCTGCGTCGCTTGACCAGGGACGGTGCGATCACCGGGTGGCGGCTGCGGCGTTCGGACCGCACGAACAGGCCGAGGAACACGACGGATGCGGCGAGCATCGCGTACGTCCACGCGGGCCAGCCGAGGTCGCGGCCCTGGATGAGCGGCACGATCAGCAGCGCGGAGGCCACGGTCAGCAGGGCGACGCCGATCGGGTCGATGCGGGCGGCGCGGTCCTCGCCGCTGTGGGCGGGCAGCACCCGCCAGGCCAGGGCGAAGGCCAGCACGCCGAACGGGACGTTGATCAGGAAGATGGAGCGCCACTGGCTGCCGAACAGGTCGAGGTGCAGCAGCCAGCCGGCCAGGATCGGCCCGGCCACCGTGGCCAGGCCCATGATCGGGCCGATCGGGGCCATGGCCTTGCGGAAGTGCCGAGGCGGGAAGACGATCTTCAGCAGGGCCATGCCCTGGGGGATCATCACCGACCCGAACAGGCCCTGGAGGACGCGGGCGACGATCAGGAAGCCGGCGTCGGGGGTCAGGCCGCAGGCCAGCGAGGCGGCGGTGAAGCCGGCCATGCCCAGCAGGAACAGCCGGCGGCGGCCGAGCACGTCGCCGAGCCGGCCGGAGGTGACCAGGCCGAGGGCGAAGGCGGCGGTGTAGGCGGACAGGACCCATTGCAGGGTCGTCGGGCCGCCGCCCAGGTCGGCGCGAATGGACGGGCCGGCGAGGTTGGCGACGCTGGTGTCGATGAGGTCCATGAGTTCGGCGGCGACCACCGCGACCAGGACCACCACGGCCCGGCCGAGCGGCAGCGGCGCGACTCCAACCTCTGACGAACTAAGTTCGATACTCACGAACTAAGTTCTAGGTGACGAACTTAGTTCGTGTCAAGGTAGGGTGGGGCATGCCCGCCGACCCCCAGCAGCGCCGTGCCGCCCGCCATGCCCAGGCCGGCCCGGACGGCGCGCCCGCGCCACGGAAGACGCCCATCACCACCGACCGCATCACCGACGCCGCGCTCCAGGTCATCGCCACCGAGGGCTACGAGGCGCTGACCATCCGCCGGGTCGCGACCCTGCTCGACACCGGGCCGTCCTCGCTCTACGCGCACATCGTCAACAAGGACGACCTCGACGACCTGATCATGGGCCGCCTCTACGCCGAGATCGTGCTGCCCGAGCCCGATCCGGCGACATGGCGCGAGCAGCTCCGCGAGGTGTACGGCCAGATCCGCGACCAGTACCTCAAATACCCCGGCGTCGCCCGGGCGGCGATGGCCATGGTCCCCACCCACCTGGAAACCCTGCGGGTCGGCGAGGGGCTGCTGGCGCTCGCGCTGGCCGGCGGCATCGAGCCGCGCGCCGCCGCCTGGGCCGTCGACGCGCTCATGCTCTACGTCGGCGCCTACACGTTGGAACGTTCGCTCGTCCAGCAGCGGCGGCAGAACCACGGCGACGAGTGGGTCCTCAGCCACGACGAGCTGGTCGGCCGGATGCGGGGCCTGCCGGAGGACCGCTTCCCGCACACCCGGGCCCATGCGGCCGAGCTGGCCGCCGGCTCCGGGCACGACCGATTCGATTTCGCGCTTGACCTGGTCATCGGCAACCTCGGAAAGTGAATTCCCGCGTTTAGCTAAGGCTCACCTAATTGTTTCCGTGTTGCGATCATGGGTATTCACTGGCAACGTCGGCCCCGCCGAACAGACACCATGAGGAGTGCTCATGACCACCACGGATATGCCCGCCGTCAGCGAGTGCACCGTCACGGGGTGTTCCTACAACCACGACGGGTGTCACGCCTTCGCGATCACGGTCAGCGGCGAGAACGGCCACGCCGACTGCGCCACGTTCATTCCCTTGGCCCGCAAGGGAGGCCTGCCGATGGCGATCGCCAAAGTGGGTGCCTGCTCGCGGGCCGACTGCATGCACAACCGCGACCTGGAGTGCACCGCGCCGGGCGGGGTGCGCGTGGCCCCGGGCGAGGGCGGGAGCGCCACCAACTGCATGACTTACGCTCGGATGTAGCCGCCGAATTCACGCGGCCGGGACGGCCCGGCCGCGTGCGGCGGTTATTTCGACTTGGCGGTGAAGACGGCGAAGCTGGGGCTGCGGCGCAGGTCGGCCCAGAATTCCTCGCCGCGGTCGTCCACCGGCACGACCGTCGGCGCGCGGGTGATCTCGACCAGCCCGGCCCGGTCCAGCGCGGCCTCGAACGCGCCGGCCGGCCAGAAGAAGGAGTCGAAGGCGAACGCCGGCTCGTCCAGCACCCGCACCGACACCGGCTGCCGGAACGTCGGCTCGCCGGTCCGGACCACGTCGTAGCCGTAGCGGCCGTAGGGGCCGGCCAGGATGTCGAAGTCGGCGTCGGGATTGGGCACCAGCACCACCAGCGTGCCGCCGGGGGCGACATTGGCCGCCAGGTTGGCCGCCATCCGGTCCAGCGCCGCCGGGTCCTCGGCGTAGCCCAGCAGCCACACCGCCGTCACGATGTCGAAGCTGCCCAGCACGGGCAGGTCGGCCGCGTCGAGCCGGCGGTACTCGATGCCGCGCGGCTGCTTGCCCTCCGCGTAGTTCGCGTACGCCACCATCTCGGCCGAGGAGTCGACGCCGACCACCTTGGCCGCGCCCAGATCGACGAAGACGCGGGGATAGAAGCCGGTGCCGCAGGCGACGTCCAGCACCGACCGGCCGGTCAGGTCCGGCAGCGCCGACAGGAACGTGGCCTGCTCGGCCAGCCCGGTGGGAATGTGCTTGGCGCGCTCGTAGGTCTGGCCGAGCGCGTCGTACTGCTCGTCGGATTCCGCCATAAGCCGCAACCGTAGCGGCAAACGCGCTGCCCGAACGGGCGGATCAGCGCCGCGCGAAGGCCGGCGCGTGCTCGGGGCGCAGGCCAACGCCGATCAGGTAGGCCGGCACCGCCGACACGGCCGGGACCCGCCGCAGCAGGCCGAGGAACACCTTCGGCGGCCCGTTGCGTGTGCCGTTGACGATCGGCATCGCCAGCGCCCGGTGCAGGATGCCCTGCATCGTCTGCACGGCGATCGTCGGCAGCAGCCGCCGGGCCCGCACCCTGGCCAGGTCCCGGACGTCGACCCGGCCGCGCCGCAGCGGTTGTTCGAGCAGCGTGGCGGCGGCGACCGCGTCCTGCACGGCCAGGTTGATGCCGACGCCGCCGATGGGGGACATGGCGTGCGCGGCGTCGCCGATGCACAGCAGGCCGTCGACATGCCAGCGGCGCAAGCGGTTCAGCCGGACGTCGAGGAACTTCACGTCGTCCATCGACTCGATCTCGTCGACACGGTCGGCCAGCCAGGGGATCAGCTCGGCCAGGTTGCTGCGGAAGCGGCCCACGCCCTCGGCCCGGATCCGCGGATCGGCGCCCTTGCGGCCGATGAGGCCGAGCTGGAGGTGTCCCTCGCGCGGGATGACAACCATGAAGCGGCCGGCCCCGGCGTGCGGCATCAGGGCCGTCGGCCGGTCGGATTCCTTGCGGGACAAACGGAACCACCAGGCGTCGATGGGCACCGGCAGCTCCTTGGGTCGCAGTTCGCGCTGGCGGCGGGCGATCGACCAGCGGCCGTCGCACGCGACGGTGAGATCGACGCGGATCTCCCCGGTCTCGCCGTCGGCGGTGCGATAGCGCACGCCGCGCACGACGCCGTTCTCGCGGATCACGTCGGTGGCCTCGGTGCGCATCCGCAGGGTGAAGGTGGGTTCCTCGGCCGCCGCCTCGGCCAGCATGGTGAGCAGGTCCCATTGCGGCACCATCGCGATGTACGGGTGCCGCACGCGCAGCCGGCGCAGGTCGCCGACGCAGACCTCGGCACCGTCGCCGAGCGGGAAGACGATCCGGTCGAGCCGGCTCTGCGGCAGACGGGCGAAGCGTTCGCCGAGGCCGAGTTCGTCCAGTAGTTGCAGGGTGGTCGGATGCACGGTGTCGCCGCGGAAGTCGCGCAGGAAGTCGCCGTGCTTCTCCAGCACGGTCACTTCCACGCCGCCCCTGGCCAGCAACAACCCCAGCACCATGCCGGCGGGACCGCCGCCGATGATCACGCAGCCCATGGCCACCTCCGCAATTCATCGCTCGTTGAAAAGCCTCCCATCGCCCGACCGGCCCCGTCAAGCCACTCGCCCAGCCGATGTGCCGGCCCCGAACCGGGGGCACGCTTGGCCGTCATGACGGACAGACGGCAGCGGCACGTCAACCAGGCGCTGATGCGCATCCCCCGCCGCGCCGAAAGCACCGATCGGTCAACGCTGGCAACGACTTACGTGGCCGCGGGATCGTTCTCGGCGATGCTCAACTCCGAGGATCACCAGATCCTGTACGGGCGCCGGGGGACTGGCAAGACCCACGCGCTGCTCTTCCTCAGCGACCTGGTCGAACGGACCGGCGACATCGCCGTCTACGTGGACCTGCGCACCATCGGCTCGGCCGGCGGCCTCTACGCCGACAGCTCCCTCTCGCCGTCCACCCGCGGCACGCACCTGCTCGTCGACACGCTGGAGGCGATCCACGAGGAGCTGCTGACCGCCGCCATGGAACGGGAGCTCGCCGACCCGGATGCCTTGCTCCGGGCCATGGACGCCCTGGTCGACGCCTCGACGGCGGTGGAGGTCGTCGGCGAGGTCGAGGCGGAGACCCGGTTGAGGGAGAAGGAACGCAGCGGTGTCGGCGTCGAGCTGTCGGTGTCGACCGCGCCCCGCGGGCGGTTCTCCGCCGGCCAGCAGCGGACCGTACGGGCGGAGAGCCGGCTGCGGCGGACCGGCGTGGAACAGCATCGGGTGCTGTTCGGGCCGCTCGGCCGGGCGCTGCGCGCCGTGACGAAAGCCTTGCGCCCCAGCCGGTTGTGGCTGTTGCTGGACGAGTGGAGCAGCGTGCCGCTCGATCTTCAGCCGCTGCTGGCCGACCTGCTGCGCCGCAGCGTGCTGCCGGCGCCGGGGATCACCGTCAAGATCGCGGCCATCGAGCGCCGGTCCCGCTTCTTCCTGCCGGCCGGCCACGACTACCTCGGCATCGAGATCGGCTCGGACGCGGCCTCGGCGGTCAGCCTGGACGACGTGATGATCTTCGACCACACCCAGAACCGGGCCCAGGAGTTCTTCGGGCAGCTGTTCTTCAACCACGCCGGGCCCCGGCTGGCGGCCATGATGCGGGAACCGCCGCAAGACGCCGACTCCTTCCTGGCCGAGGCCTTCCGCCGCGGGGCCTTCGCCGAGCTGGTGCGGGCGGCCGAGGGCGTGCCCCGGGACGCCATCAACATCGCCGCCCTGGCCGCCCAGCACGCCAACAACGAGCCCATCGCCATGGCCGACGTGCGCAACGCGGCCAAGGACTGGTACCTGCGGGACAAGCAGAACGCCCTCACCGTCAACGAACCGGCCCGGCGGATGCTGCAACTGCTGGTCGACGAGATCGTCGGCAACCGGCGGTCCCGCACCTTCGTGTTGGAGCAGCTGGCCTACGCCGGCCACGAGACGATCGACGAGCTCTACGACGCGCGGCTGCTGCACCTGCTGCGTCGCGGCATCGTCGACCCGCAGCATCCGGGCCGGCTCTACGACGGGTTCGCCATCGACTACGGCTGCTACGTGTCGCTGTTGTTGGTGGGGGACCAGAACCTCCGGGTCCGCGACCGGGGCGCGTGGATCAGCTCCCCGAAAAGCGTGCCGCCCGACGGCTTCAGCCTCTCCCGGGTGGTGGTCGATCTGCCGAGCCTGCTGAAGTGATCTGCCTCAGATTGACATTCGGTCTGGCCTGAGCGCGACTCGCCCGGGGTCAGGCGGAGCGGAGGCGCTGGGTGTGGCAGACGTAGTACTGGAACACGTGGTCGTCCTGGCGGGCGGTGGTCTGCACGACCCGCAGGCCCGTGTCGGCGAGGTCGGCGGCGTCGAGCAGCAGGGGAGTGTGGCCCAGCAGCACCAGGGTGCCGCCGGGCTTGAGGGTCAGGGCCAGCCGGGGCAGGATCCGGCGGGCCTGCGCGGTGGAGACGACCTCGGCGTTGAGGAAGCGGCTGAACAGGATGTCCACGCTGAACGGGGCGACGGCCGGCTGCTCGGCGTCGCCGACGTGCACCCGCTCCAGACGCGCTCGGGCGAGGTCGGCCATCTGCGGGCTGAGGTCCTGGCCCACGGTGCGGATCCGGGCCGGGTTCAGGCTCGCGAAGTCGGACAGGAAGCGGCCGGTGGAGCAGGCCGGGTCGTAGGCCACGATATCGGACGCCGCCTCGGCCAGACGCGGGCCGAACAGCTCGCGCGTGTACCGGCGGATGTGCTCCTCGCCGAGATCGAGCAGGGCGGCCTCCGCGGCGTCGACCTCCCAGCCCTCGCCGGTCAGCTCATGCCCGGGCGTGCGGTGCTGGACGAAGGGATACACGAGTTCGGTCATCGGGGTGATGGCCTGGAAGGCGGCCCGGCGGGCGGCCTCGTCCAGCGGCCGGAAGCCGAGCCGCACGTCCGACTCGGAGGTGCGCAGCGAGGTCAGCACGCCGAGCAGGTTGTGCCAGCGCACCCGGTTGTCGACCACGCCGGCCATGCCGTGCTCGACCACCAGGTCGGAGATGGTCATGTAGCCGACGTGCCAGGTGTCGCCGAGCCGGACCAGGAACAGGCGCTGGGGGCGGCGGGCGAGGTCCTCGCGCAGGAAGTGCCCGTCGCCCCGGGCCCAGCCGGTGAAGTCGCCGGCCAGCAGCGCGGCCCGGATCTTGAGCTCGGCCTCGATCACGTCCGGTCCGAGCCACCGGCTCTGCGCGCTGTCCACGCGGCCACCATAGGCCCTCACCCGGCGGCCGGTCGGCCCATCTCCGTGAGCAGCCGCGCCGCCTCGTCGGCGACGGGCAGCCCGTGCCGGCGGGCCAGCTCCATCGACTCCCGCAGGCAGGCCACCGCCCGGTCGCGCTGGCCCAGCCCGGCCAGCGCCCGGCCCAGCGTGGCCAGGGTCCGGGCCTGGGCGGCCACGAAGCCGATCTCCTCGGCCAGCAGGGTGGCCTGTTCGGCGGCGGCCGCCGCCGACTTCACGTCGCCGGCCCGCAGCCGCAGCTCGGCGAGCTTGCCGAGGGCGCCGGCCTCCAGGTGCGGGGTGCCCAGCCACCGGCTCAGCGTCAGCGCGTCGGTGCAGCAGGCCATGGCCTCGTCGGTCCGGCCCAGCGCCAGCAGCGTCCCGCTCCGCTGCAACAGGACCTGGCTCTCGCCCATGCGGTCGCCGAGTTCCCGGTACAGGGCCAGGCCCTGGGCGCTCGCGTTGACGGCCTCGATCAGCCGGTCCAGCTTGACGCACACGTGCGCGAGATTGCTCAGGGCGTTGGCCTCGCCCGAGCGGTTTGCGTTGGCCCGGTGCAGATCCAGCGCCTCGCGGTGCAGCGCCTCGGCCGCTTCGGTGGCGCCCGCGGTGTCGACCAGCAGCGCCTGCACGGTTTTCGCCTCGGCCAGCAGGAGCGGGCTGTCGTGCTCGGCGGCCAGCCGGACGGCCTGGTTGATCTGCTCCCGGCCGCCGGCGACGTTGGCCAGCTGCCAGAGGCCGCCGCCGAGCATGTACCGGGCGGCGGCCTCGGCCACCGGCCGGTCGGCGGCCGAGGCCGCGGCGGCCACCAGCACGCCGAGCGTGACGATCTCCTGCCACGCGTAGGCCCGCTCCAGCAACGGATCCAGCCCGAGCAGCACCAGGGCGACCGGTTCCGGCCGCTGCTCGGCGGCCTGCCGCAGCACGGCGAGCACGAACTCCCGGTCCCGGTCGAACCAGGCGTGGGCCTCGTCGGCGGTGGCGAAGTCCAGGCCCGCGGCCGAATGCCCGGCGAGCAGGTCGGCCATTCGGTGACCGGGCCGGACCACGCGGTAGGCCGAACGGACGGTCGCCAGCAGGAAGTCCAGCAGCCGTTCGAGCGCGGCGGCGGTGTCGCCGGGCGGATCCTGCTCGGCGGCGCGGTCACGGGCGAACACCCGCAACAGGTCGTGCAGGCGGTAGTGGCCGACCCGCGGCGACTGCGCCAGCCCGGTGTCGACCAGCCGGTCCAGCTCGTCCTCGGCGTCGTACTCGTCGCGGGCCAGCAGCGTCGCCGCGGCCCACAGCGGCACGGTCTCGGTGTCCGGCAACGCCAACCGCCGCAGCGCCCGGGCCCGGTCGGCCGGGAGCTGGTCGTAGCTGAGCTGGAAACTGGCCTCGACGTCCAGGTCCCCGGTGCGCAGCTGGGACAGCCGCCGCCGCTCGTCGGACAGCCGCCGGACACTGTCCTCGATTCGGGTCGCCGGCCGGGCCAGCAGCCGGCAGGCGGTCACCCGGACCGCGAGCGGGAGATGTCCGCACAGCGACACCAGTCTGCGGGCCGCGTCCGGTTCGGCGGCCACCCGGCCGGCCCCGATCACGCCGGCCAGCAGCCCCACGGCCTCGTCCGGCGCGAACGTGTCGAGGTCGACGGCGGTGGCCGGCACCGCGGTCAGCCGGGCCCGGCTGGTGACTATCGCCGCGCTGCCCGGGTAGCCCGGCAGCAGCGGCGTCACCTGGGCGGCGTCGCGGGCGTTGTCCAGCAGCACCAACACCTTCCGCTGGGCCAGCACGGTCCGGTAGAGGGCGGCGCGGGCGGCCGCGTCGGCCGGCACGGTCGACTCCGCGACGCCGAGCGAGCGGAGAAAGTAGGCGAGCACGTCGTGCGCGGCGGCTGGATGGTCCGACGCGCCGGCGAGGTCCACATAGAGCTGTCCATCCGGGAAGCGGTCGCGCACGGCGTGGGCCGCGTGCACGGCCAGCGCGGTCTTGCCGGCGCCGCCGATGCCGGACACCGCGCACACCGCTACGGCCTGACCCGAAGGAGTGGTGAGCCGCGCCACGATCGTGTCGAGCGGCTCACTCCTTCCGGTGAAGTCGGCGGTGTCCGCCGGGAGCTGGGCCGGCACCGGCACGACGTCCGCGACGGCGGTGCGGGGCAGTAATTCGGGATCGGAGCGCAGGATCCGCCCGTGCAGCTCGGCCAGCCGCGGGTCCGGGTCGATGCCCAGCTCCTCGGCCAGCACCTTCCTGGTGTCGTCGAACACGGCCAGCGCCTCGGCCTGCCGGCCGGCTTGGTACAGCGCCCGCATGTGCAGGGCGCGCAGGCTTTCCCGCAGCGGGTGCTCGGCGGTGAGCGGGGTGAGGTCGGCCACCGCCGCGGCCCACTCGCCGAGCTCCAGGTCCAGCTCCACGCGGCGTTCCAGCACGCTCAACCGGCGCTGGGCCAGGTGTTCCCGCTGCGCGTCGACGAAGGGCCCGGTGAGGCCGGCCAACGGGGCGCCGCGCCAGCGCCCGGCCGCGCGGGCCAGCAGCTCGTGCGCACGCGCGTGCTGCCCGTCGCGACGGGCGGCCTGCGCGGCCGCGGATTCCTGCTCGGCCAGCTCGATGTCCACACTGCCCGGTGGCAGCCGCAGCACGTAGGACGCGCCCAGGGAGACCAGCAAACTGGGGCCGCCGGCGTCTCGGTGCTCCGGTTCCAGCAGGGACCGCAGCCGGGAGATGTAGGTGCGGACCGCGCCGGCGGCGGCCTTGGGCGGATCCTCGCCCCACAGCGCGACAATCAGCTCGTCGATGTCGACCGGACGCTGGCCGCGCAGCAGCAGGACGGCCAGGGCGGCGCGCTGCTGCGGGCTGCCGAGAGACAGCTCCTCGTCCCCCGCCAGCCACGGACCGGCCCCAGCACGGTGAACGCGAGGGCGGCGTGCTCCGTCACCCGAAATCCCTTCTGACCTGGCCCCATGCCATCTTCGCACGGCCGTGGAGAGAACGTGAAGGCGGTGTTGACACCCTGTTGATCGGGGTTCGTCAGAGTGGTGGCCGGAGAGGAAGGTAGCGCTCCCATGCCCTTGGTGGGACGCCCGCGACCTTGGTGGACGAACGGGCAACGCTGCGCCGGCACGCGGGCAGGATCGCGTGTCGTTCGCACGGTGTTCGTCGTTGACCGCTTAGGACACGGGAGTGCGCGCCCAAGTGTGGTGGCGCGCTGGACTTCCGTCCACTATGGACCTGCGTGCGCGGTGGAGGAGGTCGGTCATGGCACTACGGCGGTTACCGCGTGGCCGGGCGCCCGGAGCACACGACGGAGTGTGAACAGCGTCACGGCTTGAACCGGTTTAGTCACCCGCTCGTGTGACGTTCGTGCGAAGTTGAAGAGTTCGAAACGTGACGTCATAAAAACGGTACGTCATTGTTGTGATGTACTTCCGGCGCGCGTTGTCGCGAGTACGTCATAAACGGCGCGAAGTTGCGCCATGTGGCCGACAACCTGGCCACACGTCAAGGGATCTGGACATATCGAACAGTACCGCGACGTGCGCCACAGTGGAAGTTGGGGCACTGATCGCATCACTTAGTACCCCGTAGTACAACAACGCACTAAAGCCTCGCATAGCATTCGGCGAGCTTGCCGCCCGCTAGTCATGGAGTCAGACTGATGAGCATCGTGATCGTCAAACGATCGCAGCGCGTCGCCGGCCCCGCCCTCCCGGCCGGGGAGGTGGAGCTGGCCGAGCCGCCCGTGCTGGGTGAGCCCGCCAGTCTCGACTTCGGCTCGGCGATGGTGTACCTGCCGATGGGCCTGGGCAGCGCCGCGATGGTGATGATGTTCTCCATCGCCGGCAGCTCCCCGACCGTCTACATGATGTCCGGCATGATGGGCGTCTCCATGGTGTCCATGAGCGTCACCCAGTTGGGGCGCCAGGGCATGGAGCGCAAGCGCAAGATGCGCGCCGAGCGCCGGGACTACCTCCGCTACCTCGCGCAGCTGCGCGGCCAGGCCCGCGCCGCGGCCGACGAGCAGCGCGCCGCGTCCCGTTGGGACAACCCGGAACCCTCCTCGCTGTGGTCGCTGGTGTCCGGCCCGCGGCTGTGGGAGCGCCGCGCCAGCCACGAGGACTTCGGCCGGGTGCGGATCGGCCTGGGGGCGCAGCGCGCGGCCCTGGAGTTCGTGCCGCCGCGCACCCGTCCGATCGAGGACCTGGAGCCGCTGACGGCGATCGCCCTGCGCCGCTTCATCCGCGCCTACCGGACCGTGTCGGACCTGCCGATCGCGGTGGGGCTGCGCAGTTTCACGAGTGTGGAGTTCGCCGGCGAGGCCGGCCCGGTGCTCGCGCTGGTGCGGGCCATGCTGTGCCAGCTGGCGGTGCTGCACTCGCCGGACGACCTGCGGATCTCGATCCTGACCGACGAGCCCGGCCGGGCCGAGTGGGACTGGTGCAAGTGGCTGCCGCACCTCACGCACGCGACCGCGCGGGACGAGGCCGGCCCGGTGCGCATGGTGTCCGGCGACCACGACACGCTGATGGACCTGCTCGGCCCGTCGGTGACCGACCGGCCCGACTTCGACCGCACGGTGCCGCCCGGCCCCAACGAGCCCTTCCACGTCCTGGTGGCGCACCGGGTGCAGATCCCCGAGCACTCGCGGCTGCTGGACACCGGCCTGCGTAACCTGGTGCTGCTGGACGTGACCGGCGGCATGCACGGCGGCCCGGACGTGCTGCGGCTGACCGTGTCCGGCGACCAGGTCGAGTTCCCGGCCGGCGAGTCGACCGGCACGGCCGAGGTGGACCGGCTGTCGGTGGCCGGGGCGGAGAACGTGGCCCGGCTGCTGGCCCCGATGCGCACCAACGGCACGGTCGACCTGATCGAGCAGCCGCTGGAGAGCAACTTCGACCTGACCGCGCTGCTGGGCATCCGGGACGCGCGCGGCTTCGACGTGCAGGCGCAGTGGCGGCCGCGGCGCAACCAGCGGGCGCGGCTGGTGGTGCCGGTCGGCGTCACCGAGAACGGCGAGGTCGTCGAGCTGGACATCAAGGAGTCGGCGCAGGGCGGCATGGGCCCGCACGGCGTGCTGATCGGCGCCACCGGCTCGGGCAAGTCGGAGTTCCTGCGCACACTGGTGATCGGCCTGGCCGCCACGCACTCCTCGGAAGTGCTGAACATGGTGCTGGTCGACTTCAAGGGCGGCGCCACGTTCATGGGCATGGACAAGCTGCCGCACACCTCGGCGGTGATCACCAACCTCCAGGACGAGCTGCCCCTGGTCGACCGCATGCAGGACTCGTTGCAGGGCGAGATGAACCGGCGGCAGGAGTTCCTGCGCCAGCACGGCTACTCCTCGCTGTACGACTACGAGAAGGCCAGGGCCGCCGGCACCCAGCTGGCGCCGTTCCCGGTGCTGTTCGTGGTGGTGGACGAGTTCTCCGAGCTGCTGACCTCCAAGCCGGAGTTCATGGACCTGTTCGTCCAGATCGGACGGTTGGGCCGGTCGCTGGGCGTGCACCTGCTGCTGGCCTCGCAGCGGCTGGACGAGGGCCGCATCCACCGCGTCGAGGGCCACCTGTCCTACCGGATCGCGCTGCGCACCTTCTCGGCCATGGAGTCCCGCAGCGTCATCGGCGTGGCCAGCGCCTACGAGCTGCCCTCGGCGCCCGGCCACGGCTACCTCAAGATCGACACCACCAACCTGGTGCGGTTCAAGGCGGCCTACGTCTCCGGCCCGTGCCCGGACGGCCCGGACACCTCGCCCGCGGCGCAGTCCAAAGTGGTCGGTGAGGTCGCGCCGTTCGGGCTCATGCCGGGCCGGATCCGCCGTCCCGAGGACGACCAGCCGGAGCAGGCCGCGCAGGTGCGCCAGGAGTCGGCCGGCGACGGCGAGGACAGCCTGATGGACGTGCTGATCGACCGGCTGGTCGAGCAGGGCCCGCCGGCGCGCCAGGTGTGGCTGCCGCCGCTGTCGGCCTCGCCCAGCCTGGACGAGCTGCTGCCGGGCATCGTGCCGGACCCGGTGCGCGGCATGACCGCGCTGGACCACCCGGCGACCCGCTCGCTGCGGGTGCCGCTGGGCATCGTGGACCGGCCCTACGAGCAGATCCGCGAGCTGCTGGTGGCCGATCTTTCGGGTGCGAACGGCCACATCGGACTGGTCGGCGCGCCGCAGTCGGGCAAGTCCACGCTGCTGCGCACGCTGATGCTGTCGCTGGCCCTGACCCACACCGCCGAGGAGGTCCAGTTCTACTGCCTGGACCTGGCCGGCGGCGGTCTGGTCTCCACCGCGGGCCTGCCGCACGTCGGCTCGGTGGCCACCCGGCTGGAACGCGACCGGGTGCTGCGGACCATCGAGGAGCTGGCGCAGCTGCTGGAGCGCCGCGAGCAGATCTTCGCCCAGCTGGGCATCGACTCCATGGTCGCCTACCGGCAGGGCCGCACCAGCGGCCGCATCCAGGACCCCAACGGCGACGTCTTCCTCGTGGTGGACGGCTGGAACACCGTCAAGTCCGACTTCGCCGACCTGGAGCCGCGCATCACCGAGCTGGCCGCCCGCGGCCTGGCCTTCGGCCTGCACGTGGTGATCGCCACCAACCGCTGGTCGGAGATCCGGCCGGCGATGCGCGACGTGCTGGGCACCAAGCTGGAGCTGCGGCTGGGCGACCCGATGGAGTCCGAGCTCGGGGCCAGGGTCGCCGCCCGCGTGCCCGAGCAGGCCGGCCGCGGCCTGACCAGCGCCAAGTTCCACTTCCTGGCCGGCCTGCCGCGCATCGACAGCTCCTCGGCCACCGACGACCTGACCACCGCGACCAAGGCGGCGGTGGAGGAGATCGGCACCTTCTGGGCCGGCCCGGCCGCGCCCGAGGTCCGGCTGCTGCCGACCAAGCTGCCGGTCGCCGACCTGCCGGCCCCGCAGCCCACCGACGCGCGGTTCTGCGTCGGCCTCGACGAGCAGCGCCTGGCCCCGGTGTGGCACGACTTCGACGTGACGCCGCACCTGTCGGTGTTCGGCGACACCGAGACCGGCAAGACCAACATGCTGCGGCTGATCGCCCGCAACGTGATCTCCCGCTACAGCCCGACCGAGGCGCGCATCCTGCTCGCCGACACCCGGCGGCAGCTGCACGAGGACGTGCCCGAGGCCTACCGGATCGGCTACGCCGTCGACCCGGACGCGCTCAACGACCTCATCGGGAACGCCGGCGTGTCGATGACCCGCCGCATGCCCGGCCCGGAGATCACCCCGGACCGGCTGCCCAAGCGGGACTGGTGGACCGGGCCGCAGCTGTTCGTGCTGATCGACGACTACGACCTGTTCATGTCCGGCGGCGGCATGGCCTCCCCGATGCAGCCGCTGATCCCGCTGCTGGCCCACGGCGCCAGCATCGGCCTGCACGTGGTCATCGCGCGCAGCACCTCCGGCGCGATGCGGGCGATGATGGATCCGCTGCTGCGCCGCATGTGGGAGCTGGGCAACCCCGGTGTGTTGCTGAGCTATCCCAAGGAGGAGGGCAAGTTCCTCGGCGAGGCCAAGCCGCGGCAGCTGCCCCCGGGCCGCGCCCAGCTGGTGACCCGACGTGACGTGCGTCTCCTGCAAACCGGGATGGCGTGATGTCCAGACCACGTCATGACCCGACCCCGAAACCGTCCCACAGCCACGGATCCGCGACAGGAGCTACGTCAGCATGAGGCCAACGGAAGCGATCGGCGCCGACGCGTCGTTCCCGGCCGCGCCCCACGGGCAGATGGTTGCCGTGGCGGAGGGCGCCGTCGAGCAGATTCCGCTGGGCGGCGGCGGATCCGGCCCGGCCGACCTGTGCCGCATCACGGTGCACGGCCCGGACGGCCGGGCCGACCTGGCCATCCCGTCCGCCGCCACGCTCGGCCTGCTGGTGCCGGTGCTGGCCAAGCACGTCAACCGGGGCCAGGCCGAGGGCCGGGACTGGGTGTTGCAGCGCCTCGGCGAGCCGCCGCTGGACCTGGACGAGACCCCGGAGCAGGCCGAGCTGCGCGACGGCGACGTGCTCTACCTGCGGGCCGCCGAGGCCCCGATTCCCGAGCTGACCTACGACGACCTGGCCGACGGCATCGCCGACGCCATCGCCGCCCGGTCGGACCGCTGGCGTCCGGAGTCGACCCGCCGCACGCTGATCGGCCTGGCCGTGCTGGCCGCCGTCGCGCTGGGCGTCGCCTCGCTGCTGGCCGGCGGCCCCGGTGGCCTGCTGGCCGTCTACTGTGGAGTGATCGCGCTGGCGCTTGGCGGCGGCGCGGTGGCCATCAACGAGATCACCCACGACGCGCCACTGTCCTTTGTGGGCGGTATCGCCGCCTGCGCCTTCGCGGGGGCCGCCGGCCTGGTCGGCCAGCAGGACGCCGCGAACCTGTTCTCCCCGCAGCCGTCCGGAGTTCTGCTCGCCGGCATCTGCGTGGTGCTGGTCGCCTGCGCCCTGGCCGCCGCGACCAGGGGCGGCATCGCGATCTACGGCACCGCCGCGCTGCTCGGCCTGTGCGCGATCCTCGGCTCGGTGCTGCGGACCGGCACCTCCGCCGACACCCCCGGCGCGGTCAGCATCGTCGCGGTGGCGCTGTTCCTGTTCGCCACGTTCGGCGCGCGGGTGGCGGCCCGGCTGGCCCGGCTGCGCGTGCCGACCCTGCCGCGCACCACCGAGGAACTCCAGCAGGACATCGACCCCGCGCCGGCGTCGGCGATCGCCGCCCGCTCCGCGCTGGCCGACGGCTACCTGACCGCGGTGGTGGTCGCCTCCTCGGTGCTGGCCCTGCTGGACAGCGTGGTTCTGACCACTGTGGACGGTTGGATCGGCTGGGTGCTGCCGCTGGTGTTCGGGCTGGCCTGCCTGCTGCGGGCCAAGTCGCTGCTGTCGGTGTGGCAGCGCGGCGCGACCGTCTGGGCCGGCGCGCTGATCCTCACCGCGGTGGTGCTGGCCTACGCCTTCTCCCTGACCCCAATAGGCCGCATCGGCCTGCTGGTCGGCGTGCTGCTCGCGGTGGCGCTGCTGGTCATCGGCGCGTGGCGGCTGCCGCAGACCCGGCTGCTGCCGGTCTGGGGCCAGTTCGCCGACATTGCCGAGCTGTGGACCGCGATCGCCCTTGTCCCGCTGCTGCTGGTGGTGCTGAACGCCTACCAGTTCTTCCGGGCGCTGGCGGGCTGAGGCATGCAGACTCGACGCGATCACGTCCAGGCGTACCAGTTCGTCGCCTCCCGCCTGGCCAGCGCCCTGACCACCGGCGACCCCGGCCGCGGCGAGCCGCCGCTGCGCCGGTCCTCGCTCGGCCTGATGTGGGGCGTGCTGGTCGCGGTGCTGCTGTGCGGCGGGTTCGCGGTATACGGCCTGATCAACCCGGGCGGCAACGACGCGTACAAGAAACCCGGCGCGATCGTGGTGGAGAAGGAGACCGGCAACCGGTACCTCTACATCAACGGCACGCTCTACCCGACCCTGAACTCCGCGTCGGCGATGCTGTTCTTCGCCGGCACCAACACCACCGGCGCCTTCACGTCGGTCTCGCGCAACTCGCTGGTCGGCGTGCCGCACGGCCGCGCGGTCGGCATCCCCGGCGCGCCCGACTCGGTGCCCCGCGCCCAGGACATGCTGCCGGCGCAGTGGTCGCTGTGCGCGGCCCCGGGCGCGGACGAGCCGTCCATGCGGGTCGACCTGGACCCGGCGACGCCGAGCACGCTGATGCCGGCCGACGCCAAGTTCCTGGTGCAGGGCCAGGATCACGTCAACTACGTGGTGTGGCGCAACACGATCTACCCGATCGGCTCGCACAACGCCCTGGTGGCGCTGGCGCTGGGCGACACCCCGCCGGCCCTGGTGCCGACCGCGTGGATCCACCAGCTGCACCTGGGGCAGACCCTGGACGTGCCGGCGATCGAGGACGCCGGCCAGCCCGGCCCGGTGGTCGACGGGCAGCCGACCAGGGTCGGCGACCTGCTGGATTCCGTGGTGGGCGGGGACAAGCAGACCTACGTGCTGCGCAAGGACGGCATCGCGCCGGTCAACGACACCGCGCTTGCCCTGCTGGAAGCCAAGTCCGGGGCGCACGCGCCGCGGGAGATCAGCACCTCGGCGCTGGCCGAGCTGCCGCAGTCGGCGGACAGCTCGACGCTGCAAGGGATGCCGAACGTGGTGACGGCCAAGACCTACACCTCGGACGACGCCGCGGTGTGCGTGCGGCAGAAGTCCTCGGGCGACACGGTCAGCGCCGGCTTCCTGGTCACCGAGCCGCTGTCGGTGTCGGCCGGCCGGATCACCATGAACGTGCCGGCCGGGCGGGGCCTGATCGCGGTCAGCGAGCCCGCGCCGCAGCAGGCCGACCAGCGGGTCTACTACCTGATCACCGATCTCGGCGAGAAGTTCCGCGTCGCGCAGCAGGCCTTCGGCGCGCTGGGCGTCGGTGGCACCGCCGTCGGCATGCCCAAGGAGGTCCTGGACGCGCTGCCGTCCGGACCGAACCTGGTGACGGGGCAGGCCGTCCTGACGGCGAACACCCAAGGAGGGCAGTGAGATGATGCTGGGCGAGAGGCTGCGCACCTGGGCCGTCGGCGGCGCCGACGGCACGCCGACGCTGCCGCGGGTCGCGTGCGTCGACGCGGGACACGCGCTGCTGCTGCACATCGAGGGGCACCTGAACCCCCGTGCGCTGGCCTTCGCCCGCACGATCGCGCGGGACCCCGACCACACCGTGGTCGTCGCCGACGTGCCGCCGGACGGGCCGATCGAGCTGTGGCACGCGGTCGCCGCGCTGCTGGGCCGCCGCCGCGGCGGCTACCGGCTGGTGCTGGGCCGGCATTCCCGGGACGCGGCCGTGATGACCGGCCAGTGGCTGGCCGAGCGGCTGAACTGCCCGGTCGTGGTGCCGGACGGCGACGTGGTGATGGCCCCCGGCGGCGCGCTGTTCAGCTCGGCGCTGCAGGGCGTCGGGTGGGTGGGCTTCCGGCGGGGCCGTGCGCCGCAACAGGATTCGCGCCGGTTCCCGATCCCCGACTGGACCTACCCCGGCACCGAGCAGATCTGGCAGCCCGGCCCGGTCAGCGTGGTCGAGCCGCTGCCGTCCGGCGTGTGGATCCGGCCGCTGGAGTCGGCCGACGACCAGCGGGCGCTGCTGATCTCCGGGCTGGTGCCGCGCTCGGACGTGCTGACCGTGGTGCTGGGGTCGCCGAACTCGCGGCCGGTGCCGATGGCCGAGATCGCCCGGTTCTGCCACTCGGTGCCGCCGGAGAGCCGGGACCGGGTCCGCTTCGTCCAGTACGGACCGGTCGAGGTGCTGCGTTCCTCGGTGGGGCAAGCGCTTGCGGACCAGCTCGGCGCGCCGGTCACCTTCTACGCCGGCATGCCGTCCACCGCGGGCACGCTGCACGTCGTCTCGCCCGACGGCGGCCTCGGCTGGCGGTCCTTCGCCCGCGAGCTCCGCTACCAGCCGCGCGCCGCGGCCGCCGGCCGGACCCTGCCGCCGCAGCTGGTCTCCTACGACGCGCCCGTGGCCGGCGCATCGGAGCTCTCGCCCGGCGTCTACTGGTACGCCACCGATGCCGTGGTCGAGATCGTCCAGAGTGGACTGTGGCTGCGGCCGCCGGTGGCCCCGGTCAACGCCGACCACGTGCGCACCGCGCCCATCGACCCCCGGCACGCCGCCGTCGTGTTCGACACCTCCTCGCGGCACCTGACCGACCGGATGCAGGCCCTGGCCGGGGAGATCCTGGCCACCATGGATCCGGCCATGCGCCGCATGTTCCGGGTGCTGCCGGCGGCCGTGCTGATCGCCAACAGCCACCACGTGCCCGCGCTGCCGGCGCGGGGCATGGTCGTCGAGTCCGTGCCCGGCCGCTGGACCGCCGAGTCCGTGGAGCTGCCGGCCGACCACGGCGTCGAGATGATGGCCCCGCGGCTGGCCCTGCCCGCGCTGCCGGCCGCGTCGGTGGACGCCCCGGTCGAGGCCACCGTGATCGTGTCGGCCGACATGATCGAGGACGCCGACGTGGTCGAGGGCGACGAGCTCGACGCGCCCACCCAGTCCGCGCCGTTCACCGCCCAGGCGCCCGCCGCCCCGGAACCCGTTGTCACTGAGCCGGTTGTCACTGAGCCCGCTGCTGGGGAGGTCGCTGTCGCCGAGCCCTCGCGGCCGGCGATCGCCTTGGCCGGCACGGACATCGTGCTGGAGTCGTCGGTGATCGGTCTGGCCGGCGGTGTGGTCGGGGACGAGCCCGAGCCGGCTCCCGCCGCCGAAGCTGTTGAACTGTCGGTGTTCGAGTCGCCGGACGCCGAGTCGCCGGTCGCCGAACTGGTTGTCTCCGAGCCGGCCGCCGGCGCGCCGGTCGCCGTGGTGGCCGAGCCGGTCATCCCGGCGGCCGTCGCTGAACCCGTTGCCGAACCCGTTGCCGCCCAGACGATCGCCGCTGAGCCGAGTGCCGCCGAGCCGGTTGCCGCGGGGCCGGTCGCCGCCGAGCCGCTGCCCGACGCGGCCCCGGCCCCGGTCGTCACCGCCGCGGTCGACGCGCCGCCGGCGGCCATGCCGACCGGGCTGCGGCTGGAGTCCTCGGTGCCGGACTTCGGCATCGACTTCGCCTCCATCGCCGTCCCCGCCCCCCAGCCCCAGCCGACGTCCCAGTCGACGTCCCAGTCGACGTCCCAGCCCGAGGCGGCCCCGCAGCCCGACGCGGCGGCGATCCTGGAGCCCGAGCCGCTGCCGGAGCCGGCCCCGGCGCGAGAGCCCGAACCCGTTGCCGCCGCACCGGAAGCCGCCGCGGCCAAGGCCGTCGCGGTGCAGCCGGTGCCGGCCGCGGCCGCCTGCGCGGTGCCGCCGGCCCGGGGCCTGGGCGAGGAGCGGACCTGGCTGCGCAAGGCCCTGAGCTCCCAGTACGACGTGGCCGCCAGCACCGTCTCCCGGATGCTGTCCCAGGTGCCGGGCCTGCGCGTCGGCACGCAGGCCGACGAGGTGCTGGCCGACCTGGTCGGCGTCCGCCTCTACCTGACCGGCGACAGCGCGGGCGTGGACGAGGCGGTCCGCTCGGCCGCCCCCGGCCCGCACGTGCCGCTGGCCCGGGTGGTCACCTCCGGCCTGAAGCGGCTGCCCTCCTACCGTGGCGCGGCCCAGCTGTGGGCGGTGGCCGGACCGTCCGAACTGGACTGGTACCGCGATCGCCTGCTGGTCAGCGAATGGGCTTTCCTCACCGCCACCACGGCCGGCCGGCCGGCCGTGCCGGGCGAGGTGGAGTTCCGGGTGTGGTCGATGACCGCCCGGCGCACCCAGCTGATCGACCCGTCGGTGGAGGACCAGGTGCTGTTCGTGCCGGGCACCAACTTCAAGGTGCTCGACGTGCGCGACGAGCCGCACCCGGTGGTGCTGCTGCGCGAGCTGTCCACCGCCGAGATCGGCGAGGACGGCCAGGTCAACACCGGCCGCAGCATGTTCGACGACCTGGCCCTTGCCGGTCTGGACCAGGCCGGCCAGGTGTGGGTCCAGGTGACCGGGTCGGACGCGGCGCGGCCGACCGCGAGCGCCCCGCCCGGACTGCTTTCCGTCGCGTTGGAGAGGACGAGCGCATGACCCGCCAGGTCCTTGAGGTGCCGGGCAGCTTCCGCACCATCGCCGACGCGCTGTCCAAGGCCACCGACGGCTCGGTGATCACCGTGGCGTCCGGCCGGTACGACGAGTCGCTGGCCATCACCGGCGTGGTGACGATCACCGCCCAGGACGGCCCCGGCACGGTCCGGCTGCACGCGACCACGGGCAGCACGCTGGTGGTCGCCGGCGGCGCGGTGCAACTGTCCGGTTTGGACATCACCGGCGACGACGCCGAGCTGCCGGTGCTGGACGTGCGCAACGGCGAGGCGGCGCTGGACAACTGCCGCGTCGGCGGCGCGGCGTGGACGGCGGTGCTGGCCCGTCAGACCGGCGTGCTGGCCATGCGCCAGTGCCGGGTGCAGAACCCGACCGGGGCCGGCATCGTGATCACCTCGGTCGGCCACAGCTCGGTCGAGGAGACGGTGGTCGCCGAGGTCGGCTCGTCGGCGATGGTGGTGGCCGAGCAGGGCCGGGTCCAGGTCCGCGGCTGCGTCTTCGACCACGTCAAGGGCAACGGCCTGTGCGTCAACGGATCCGGCGTCGGCCAGGTGGTCGACACGAAGATCGTCGGCAGCGGCAAGCCGGCGGTGGTGATCGAGCAGGAGGGCCGGGCCGAGCTGGTCCGGGTGGCCATCAGCGAGAGCGCCAGCCTGGACGCCTACCTGACCAGCACCGGCGTGGTCAGCCTGACCGACTGCGTGTTCACCGGATCCGGTGGCCAGTCGGTCCATGTGGCCAACGGGGCCAAGCCGACGCTGCGGGGCTGCACGTTCACCGGCGCCGCCCGGCAGGGCGTGCACGTGACCGGCGGCGCGTCGCCGGTGATCGAGGACTGCGCCATCGCGGAGAGCCCGATCGGCCTGCTCGTGGACGGCTCGGCCGACCCGACCGTCACGAAGCTCACCGTCACCAAGGCCGAGCAGTCCGCCGTGCTGGTCAGCGGCGGCGGAAAGCCGCGTGTCGACGGGCTTTCGGTCACCGGGGGAGTGCGGGTCGTCGACTCCGTCATCGATCTGCGCCGCGCGGTCGTCGAGCTGACCGCCGGCGTCGCGGTGGCGCTGGAGGGCTCCACGACCGCGCGGATCGACGAGCTGCGGGTGCGCACCGGCTCCGGCGCCGGCCTGCTTCTGACCGGCCAGGCGCGGGCGACCGTGAGCTCGGCGGCGGCGCAGGGCTGCCCGATCGAGATCGGCTCCGGCACCCTGCTGACCCTGGAGGCGTCCGAGGTCGCCGAGGTGCGCGGGGCCGGCATCGTCGTCGCCGACGGCGGGGCGCTGCGGGCGACCCGCTGCCGTGTGCACCACAACTCCGGGCCGGGCATCGACGTCCAGGGCAGCGCAACGTCCGAAGTGGACTCCTGCGAGATCTTCGACAACGACGGCGGCGTGCCCAGCGCCCCGCCGGCCCCCGCGCCGACGCCGGTCGCGAGCGCGCCGGCCGCCGCCGCCGAGGCCTCGGCGGCCGAGCAGCCCGAGGCCGAGGACCAGGCCCAGCACCGTGGCGACGGCCCGCTGGCCGAGCTGCACAGCCTGGTCGGCCTGGACTCGGTGAAGGCCGAGGTCACCGGCCTGATCAACCTGAACCGGATGGCCCAGCGGCGTGAGCAGATGGGCCTGCCGATGCCGTCGCTGAGCCGCCACCTGGTGTTCGCCGGCCCGCCCGGCACCGGTAAGACGACGGTGGCCCGGCTCTACGGCTCGGTGTTGGCGGAGCTGGGAATCCTGCGCCAGGGCCACATGATCGAGGTGGCGCGGGCCGATCTGGTCGCCCAGTACATCGGCGCCACCGCGATCAAGACCACCGAGGTGTTCGAGAAGGCCCTGGGCGGCGTGCTGTTCATCGACGAGGCGTACACGCTGACCAGCCAGTCCGGCGGCTCCGGGCCGGACTTCGGCCAGGAGGCCGTGGACACGGTGATGAAGCTGATGGAGGACCACCGGTCCGACATCGTGGTCATCGTGGCCGGCTACACCGACCAGATGGAGCAGTTCCTGGCCTCCAACCCCGGTATGGCCTCCCGGTTCACCAAGACCGTGGAATTCCCCAACTACACGGTCGACGAGCTGGTCACGATCGTGCGCGGGATGGCGGCCAAGCACTACTACGAGCTCGACGACGACGTGCTCAACGCGCTGCACCGGTTCTTCGACAAGACGCCCAAGGGCAAGACCTTCGGCAACGGCCGCGTGGCGCGGCAGCTGTTCGAGTCGATGATCTCCACCCAGGCCTCCCGGTTGGCGATGACCGGCGGCGCGGACAACGAGCTGTCCCGCTTCGCCGTCAGCGACGTGCCGCTGGCCGAGGGTGACGACGGCTCGGACACGCCCGAGGACAACCTGCCGCCGGGGCCGAGCGCCCGCCGACTGTCCACTTTGGTCGGTCAGACGGCGGTCCGGGAGGCGCTGCTGGCCCGGCTGTCCGGCGTGCTGGCCCTGCACCGGCGGCGGCAGCCGCTGGGCGGGCTGGCCAACCTGGTGTTCGACGGCCCGCTCGGCAGCGGCCGGCGCACGGTGGCCCGGCTTTTCCTGCGCTCGCTGGCCGAACTCGGGCTGGTGGCCTCGGGCGCGGTGGTGGAACTGGCGCTGTCCGAGCTGCCGTGCCGGTTCGACGGGCAGGCCGAGGTGCGGGTGCGGGCCGCGCTCGCGGAGGCCGCGGGCGGGGCGCTGCTGGTCGACATCGACCAGCCGTTCCTCCAGCGGTCGGACACGGAGAAGGGACGCGTGGTGGGCGCGGTGCGGGAGATCCTGACCGCCGCCCCCGCGGACACCGTGCTGCTGCTCACCGGGCAGCAGAAACTGATCGGCGCGTTGCTGGGGCGGACCGGGTTGGCCGGTCGTTTCGCCGAGCACCTGCGCTTCACCGACTACTCGCCGGCCGAACGGGCCGAACTCGTCGTCCGTTGGTGGACCGAGAACGGTTGGCAGGCGGGGGAAGGCGTCCTCGCGGCGCTGACGGCCGGATTGACGGCCGGCGGCGTGCGGGAGACGCGGGCGTTCGCCGCGGCGGTCGCGGCGGGGGCTGCCTCAAGGACGGTCGCCACGGCCGACCTCGACGGTGTCACACCGTCGGTCGAGGAACGAAAGGCGGTGCCGGTGCCGGCGTGAGGCCGGACCGGGGCCGAACAAACCAACGTGGTGACCCAGTGCACCACCAGCTGTGAGGAGCGAAGCCGATGGCGATTTCCCAGATTGACCTCCAGGGGCTCATGGGCACCGCGTCGGGCCAGCAGGAGGCCATCGACTCGGTGCAGTCCGACCTGAACAACGTCGTGTCCGAGTGCGACTCGCTGGCCTCGGCCTGGAAGGGCGAGGCGGCCATGCTGTTCCAGGACGCGATGCAGAACTTCCAGGAAGGCGCCAACAAGGTGCTGGGCACCCTGCGCGAGATGCACGAGAAGATGGTCAGCACGCACGGCATGTTCAGCGCCACCAACGACAACATCAACACGGTGGCCCGCAACACCGGTGGCGCCATGGGTCTGCCCGGTCTGTGACCTGACGTCCCCCTTCCTGACTGAACCGAAAGAGAGAAGACAATGGCCGACTACTCCATGCAGCTGGACGTCACGCCGCAGATCGCGTCCGAGTTCCAGCGCATCTCCCAGGAGCTGACCCAGGTCGGCGAGAGCCTGATCAACACGATCAACTCCCGCCTGGCCGACACCGACGGCGCCACCAAGGACCAGTTCCTGGTCGTGCAGCAGCACTACAACCAGGCGCACGAGGACATGATCCAGAAGCTGACCAAGGCGCAGACCGACCTGACGCACATCCACGAGCTGATCGTCGAGGGCGAGCGCCGGGGCACGGCGACCTGGTCCTGACCGGAGGTCCACAATGTACGGAGAGAACAACAACCCGCCGCCCCCGCCGCCGCCGCCGAAGCCCAACATCACCGACTGGGATCCGAACAGCGTTCCCCCGGTCACCGGTGGCGGGCCCTCCACGCCGAACGGCGCGCCGTCGCTGACCCCGCCGGACGTGCCGGGCAACCACGACGGCAGCGGCAACGGCGACACGACGGTGCACACGCCGTCGATGAAGGTGTTCGCGGACAACCTGGGCACCCTGCTCACCCCGTTGCAGCAGGCGCTGCAGCTGGTGCAGGGCATGCCGAAGATCGCCGCCGGCGACTTCAACACCGGTCACGTCATGCGGACCATGATCACCGGTGACTCCGGCGATGGCATGCTCCAGGCCGGCTACGAGCAGGTGCTGAAGAAGTGCGTCAAGACGGTCACCGACACCCATGACGCGGTGCTGAAGCTGGCCAGGGACTACGAGAACATCGACGACCTGAACAAGCTGACCAGCCAGCAGCTGTCGCGAGCCATGGGCGACGTGCCCAGCGACATCACCGCGGTCGGCTCGGCCGGTTCCAAGTTCGGCGACGGTTCCACGTCGTAGTGCCGACCGGCTGTCGGCCGTCCGTCCGAAGTGGACGGACGGCCGGCTGTGCCGGCGTCCCCCGCGCAGATCGAGTGAAGTGGAAGAGAGATGGCCGATCCGAACCCGGACAACAACAACCCCGGCGAGGGGACGCCTGACGATTTCACGCAGTGGGACTGGCACAAGATCATGACCGCGATCGTCGGCTACTACGGCAGCAACAGCAACAGCGGGCTGTCCGATCCGTCGACGCTGTACACGGCGGCCAACACGCTGGAGTACGTGAAGAACACGCTGGCGATGGTCTCCAAGTCCATTCAGGACCAGGCCGACGCGCTGTCCTACGGCGACGACGCGCCGTGGAAGGGCGCGGCGGCCGGGGCGTTCAACCAGATGATGTACGCGCTGAGCCAGAACATCCACGCCAACGCGCAGGTGCTGGTCGGCGACGTGGCCGCCGACGAGATCCCCAACCAGATCTACACCAACGGCCAGCGGCTGGAAACGGCGATCAACACCATCCACGCCATCGACCACTGGTACGCCTCGCAGGCGATCGCCCGCGGCGTGCCGGTCAAGGACGGCCTGGTGATGGTGCACGAGGACCAGCAGATCGTGGACGCGCTCAACCGCGACATGCGCACCGTCATCACCAACCTGTCCAGCCACTACCAGGTCACCAACGACGGCTTCACGCCGCCCAACACCACCGATCCCAACGGCCCCAACGACACCGGCGACGCACCGCCTCCCCCGCCGCCTCCCCCGGACAACCCCTTCGGCGACGGCAACAACCCGTTCGGCGACGGCGGAACCGGCGGCGACGACGGTTCCGGCGGGGGCGGCAGCGACTTCAATCCGCCGCCGGTGACGGACTTCAACCCGCCGCCGGACAGCAGCGGTGGGGACGGTCTCGGCGGCGACGGTGGCACCGGCGGCAGCGACTTCAACCCGCCCCCGGTCAGCGATTTCCCCGGCGGCGCCGACGGTCTCGGCGGCGATGGTCTCGGTGGCGACGGGCTGGGCGGGGACAGTGGCCTTGGCGGGGCCGACGGTCTCGGCGGCGCCAACGACCTGAGCAACTTCTCGCCGCCCCCGGTCAGCGATTTCCCCGGCGGCACGGACGGCCTCGGCGGCGCCGACGGCGGTCTGGGCGGCACTGACGGCGGGTCGGCTTTCGTGCCGCCGCCGGTGACCGGCTTCCCCGGCCTGGGCACCAGCGGCGGCCTGAACAACAGCGGCCTGGACAGCAACCTGGGCACCAGCGGCCTGGACAACAGCTCCGACCTGTTCAACGACACCGGCGGCCTGGACACCAGCGGCCTGGACAAGCCGGGGGTCAGCGCCTTCCCGGGCCTGGGCGACGCTCTGGGCGGGGTCGGCGGCGGCGCGGACGGTCTCGGTGACGGCGGCGCCGGCGGCCTCGGCGATCTCGGCAGCAACCTGGAGTCCAACGCCCCGGGTTTGCAGGACTTCCCTGGTCTGAGCGACACCGGCCTCGGCGGTGCGAACGGTGGCCTGGGCGAGCAGAACCTGGGCTCCGGCGCGCCGATGATGCCGCCGGGCATGGGTGGCATGGGTGGCGCGGGTAACCAGAACACGCCGCCGCCCAAGTCCGACGCGAGCGGCCTGCTCAACCCGACCCCGTTCCCGGGCGATCTCGGTGACGGCGCCTTCGACCCGTCCGGGCTGCTGACCGGCGGCCCCGGCGCGCAGTCCGGCCTCGGCGGCGGACTGTCCGGTTTGGACGGACTGGACGGCCTGAGCGACCTCGGTGGCGGCGCGGGCGGCGGCACCGGGGCGGACCTGCCGCCGGTGGCCGGTTTCCCCGGCAGCACCGACGTCAGCGACCCGTCGCTGTCCGGCCTCGGGCCCGACGGTCTCGGCGACGTGGGCAGCGGCGGCCTGAGCACCGAGGGCCTGGGCGGCAGCCAGCAGCAGGCCGGCGGCGGCGTGCCCGGTTCGCCGATGATGCCGCCGGGCATGGGTGGCATGGGTGGCGCGGGCAACCAGAACACGCCGCCGCCCAAGTCCGACGCCAGCGGCCTGCTCAGCCCGACGGCGTTCCCCGGCGGCCTGGCGGACAACCTCGGCGACCCGTCGGTGCTGCTGTCCGGCGGCGCGGGCGCGGAGGGCGGAGCCGGCGGACTGTCCGGTTTGGACAGCATGCCGTCGGTCCCGGTCTTCGACGCCGAGACGCCGGTGACCCAGCCGGAGGGCACCTCGGTCGACAACCCGGTGCTGCCGGCCGAGGAGGCGACCGCCACCACCCCCGCGGCTCCCGGCCAGCAGATGCCGATGATGCCGCCGGGCATGGGTGGCATGGGTGGCGCGGGCAACCAGAACACGCCGCCGCCCAAGTCCGACGCCAGCGGCCTGCTCAACCCGATCGAGTTCCCGGGCGGCGTGGTCGACAACGGCGGCGACCCGTCCGGGCTGATCACCGGCGGCGTCGGCACGCCGGGCGGAGCCGGTGGGCTGTCCGAGGACGCGACCGTGCTTCCGGTGCAGGAACAGCAGCCGGCCGAGCCGATTGTGGTCCCGCCGGTGGTCCCGACCGTGCCGCCGGGCACGCCGGGCGGCGAGAAGTCCGAGGCCTCTCGGCTGCTGGCTGCCGGCGCATTCCCCGAATCCGGGTTCACCGAGCAGCAGCACGGCATCCCGGGTGGCACCAACCACAATGCCGTCCAGAATGAACCGGTGACGCCGCCTGACCGTGTGGCAATGGTGCAGGGTGAGGATGCCGTCGAGGACTTCACGGCCTGGGACGCGGGCGGCGCGGCGTCGGTCGCGGTGCTGCCGTGGCTGCTGGGCCGGGGCGGCAAGGACGACGAGCGCGACCTCCAGACCGACGCCCCGGTCGAGGACAACGACAAGTGGGCCCAGGGCGACCTGCGGGGCGTGCCGGCGCCGGCCGACGGGCCGCAGCTGTCCACGTGGCGGCCGGAGAAGGTCGTCACCGCGCCCGGGCAGCCGGCCGAGGAGGTCGTGTTCCGCAGCTCGGGGGCGATGCCGGAGCCGCAGCCGGAACCCGAGCCGGAGCCGGCCGCGGCCGAGGACGGCGAGGAGGGCGAGCCGGAGCCGGAGCGCACCTCGGCCGACCTGCTCGACCGCCGGTCCGAACAGTGGGACAAGGGCAGCTCCGACCTGCCGGGAGTGCTGGGATGACCGTGTCGACCGAGGAGAGGAGCTGACCATGTCGTCGCCGTACGACGAGGCCATCAACCAGATGATGTCCGACTACCACCGTCAGCTGGAGCAGCTCACCGAGTACCAGCGGCGGATGTCGGAGATCACCGGCACGGCCGCATCGCAGCGCAAGTCGGTGTCGGTCACGGTGGGCGCGCACGGCCAGATCGTGGAGCTGAAGTTCCCCACCGACGCCTACCGCGAGATGGCGCCGATGGAGCTGGCCAACGTCATCACCGAGACGTTCAACGCGGCCCGGCAGCAGGTGACCAAGCAGCAGCAGGAGCTGATGGCGGCCAACGCGCCGCAGGGCCTCGACCTGTCGCAGCTGTTCGGGCCGGACTCCGACCTGGGCAAGGTGCTGCCGCGCAACCCGATCATGTCCGACGAGGTCCGCGAGTACGTGGACAACGGCCGCGTGCCCGGCGCGGACGACTGACGTTCCCGACACGTCGAGAAGGAGGTTCCGATGGCCGACAGCAACTTCTCGGTCAACACCGACGGCATGGTGCCGGCGGTCGACGGCCTGAAGAGCCTCGGCGACCGGCTGCAGCAGATCACCCAGCATCTTGAGTCCACTTTGGATGGTCTAGGCAAGCCGTGGGGCGAGGACAAGAACGGCGAGAGCTTCTTCAAGCAGTACGGCACCAGCCGGGACCAGACGCTGGAGGGCGTGTCGTCCATGGCCGACGCCACGCACGGGGTGGCGGCCGGCATCCGCACGATGATCAACGGCTACACCAGCATCGACGACAAGGCCAAGGACGCCGCGAAGAACCTCTCGGTGGACTCGGACGACTCCGGTGGCGGCAACTACAACGGCGACAACCCGCCGGCCACCGATCGCTCGTCGGTGATGCAGCCCCGGATGTACAGCGGTACCAAGCGCATGGCCGCGCTGATGCCGACTGTGCCCGGCGTGCCGGCCACCGGGGCCGACGGCACGCCGTTGCAGCCTCGTGAGGGCACGTTGTTGCCGACGGAGCCGGCGGTTCCCGCGACGTTGGCGGATGGCACGCCGTTGCAGCCTCGTGAGGGCACGTTGTTGCCGACGGAGCCGGCAGTGCCTGCGACGTTGGCGGATGGCACGCGGTTGCAGCCTCGTGAGGGCGTGGCGTTGTCCCCGACGGAGCCGGCGCTGCTGCCCGAGGGACAGCTATTGGCGACGGTGCCCGGGGAGCCTTTGCAACCCCGTGAGGGCACGTTGTTGCCGACCGAGCAAGGCGTTCCCGCGGAGCCCTTCCAGCGCGCGACCCTGCGTGAGGGGACCGTGCTGCCGGCTGAGGTGCCGGGGGAGCCGTTGCAGCGTGCCACTTTGCGTGAGGGCACGTTGTCCCCGGCCGAGCCGGCGCTGCTGCCCGAGGGGCGGTTGGAGCCGACGCAGGGCCATTCGCTGCTGGCGCGGGAGGAATCTGTGCCGGCCACGTCGGTGCACGAGTCCAGGCTGGAGCCGGCCATTCCGGCCGAGCCGGCCCGGTTCGTGCGGTCGGAGCAGCCTTTGCAGCCGATGCTGACGGACCGCGTCGCAGAGCCTTTGCAGCCGGCGCACCTGAGTGAGCCGTTGCGGCCGACCGTGCCGGCGGAACCGTTGCAGCCGTTGGAACCCCGGCTGTTGGAGCCGGTGCGGGATGGCGTGCCGACGACACCCGCGGAGCCGCTCGGGTTCGCCGAGTTGGAGCCGGAGCGCTACACCCCGCTGGAGCCGCAGACCCCGGCGGTACCCGAGCAGTGACCGCGGGCCCGGTCCGTCACGAGCGGACCGGGCCCGACCGCCGCTGATCGCCGTGACACCGAGAAGGACAGGCCATGAGTCTGGAGATGCCCTCCGAGCTTGACTGGTTGTTCAAGATCGTCGCTGGTCAGGCCTGGCCCAAGGGCGACGAGGACAAGATGCGGGAGCTCGGTCGCGCCTGGACCGAGTTCGCCACGTCGATCCAGGAGATCTCCGGCGAGTTCGAACCGCTGTTCAGCCTCGTCACGGCCAACCTGAGCGGCCAGCCGGCCGACGCCTTCGCCCAGTTCGTCACCCAGATGCACAAGCAGCTGCCGTCCCTTGTGGACGCCGGCAAGCAGATCACCAAGCTGTCCAACAAGACCGCGCAGCAGCTCGAGTACTCCAAGTACATGATCATCGGCCAGCTGGTCCTGCTGGCCGCCGAGCTGGTGTGGGCGGCGGCCAACGCGTTCTGGACGTTCGGCGCGAGCGAGGCGCTGGTCCCCGGCTTCATCGCCGCCACCAGGATGACGGTGATGATGATCCTGCGCCGGCTGGCGATGGCCATCGCCATGGGCGTGGTCTCCCAGGTCGCCCTGGACGTCGCCATCCAGGCCATCCAGGCGATCAAGGCCAAGCTCAACGGCGACGACTTCTCGTGGAACTGGGGCAACACCCTCAGCGCCGCCGAGATGGGCGCGATCGGCGGCGCCCTCGGCGGCGGTCTGGGCATGGGCCTCAACAAGTTCAAGACCACCGGCTTCGGCGACACGTTCGGCGGCCAGCTGTTCGCCGGCGGCGCCACCGGCCTCGGCATGACCGAGATCAGCAACCTGATGAACGGCGACGACGCCAACCTCGGCTACGGCCTCACCTCCGGCCTGGCCGGCGCCCTCGGCGGCGGCGGTCGGCGGGGTCACGGCGGCGACACCCCGCACATGGGCGAGATCCACGTCGGCGACGTGGACAACGTGCACTTCGACGGCGGCGACTTCAACAAGCCCAACCTCAGCACCGAGTTCCCGCCCCCCGGCGAGCACGGCAACGACTTCACCACCGGCGGCGACAACGCGTTCGCCAACGGCAACGGCAACCACTCCGGCCTGGAAGGCCTGGAGGGCCCGCCGCCCAGCACCGGCGGCTCCAACCCGTCGACCACCGGTGGCAACAGCACCACCCACGTGCCCACGAACGAGGGCAACTCCGGTTCGCAGAACACCCCACCCCCGGTCGAGCACAGCGGCGGTTCCCGCAACACTCCGCCGCCCGTGGAGCACAGCAGCGGTTCCTCCAACGTTCCGCCGCCGGTGGAGCACAGCAGTTCCGGGAGCACTCCGCCGCCGGTGGAGCACAGCAGTGGCTCGTCCAATGTTCCGCCGCCGGTTGCCCATGACAGCACTGCTGCGCCCACGGAGCACAACAGCACGCCTCCGCCCGTCGAGCAGGGCAGCGTTCCGCCGCCCGTGCAGCAGCACAACGAGGCGGTTCCTCCGCCCATGCAACAGAATCAGGGCAGCACCCCGTCGCCGCGTGGCAGTCAGGATGGCTCGTCGTCCTCGACCACGCCGCCTCCTACCCGTGGCGCCACGCCGCCGGTCCAGCACCAGGAGGCTCCGCCGCGTGCGCAGGGCCAGAACCCGCCTGCCACGCACCAGACTCCGCCGCCGGTGACCTCTCACGAAGCACCGCCGGTCACCTCCCACGAGGCTCCGCCCCCGGTGACCTCCCACGAGGCCCCGCCGCCGGTGCAGCAGAACCAGCCGTCGGTGCAGCACAGCACCGAAACCCCTGCGCCCCAACACATCCAGACTCCGCCGCCGGCCGAGCACGTGCAGGCCCCGCCGCCGGTCGAGCAGCACCAGAGCACGCCGCCGCCGGTGCAGCAGCATCAGAGCACGCCGCCGCCGATCGAGCAGCATGAGAGCACGCCGCCGCCGGTGCAGCAGCACGAAAGCACGCCGCCTCCGGTGGCGATGGGCGGCCAGCAGCACGACGCAGTGACAAGCGGCAACCGGGACACCACCGGCGGCGACCGGGGCACCAGCGCGACGCCGCCGCCGAGCCGGGGCACGACCAACACCGCCACGCCGTCGTCGGCCACGCCTCCGCCGCGCAGCTCGGACCGCCCGGTCGGCGGCGACCAAACCCCGGACACCCGGACCGACGCGCCGAAGATCACCACCGAGAGCGGCCTGCCGAAGGACGACACCACCACCCAGCAGCCGGCCGCGCCGCACGAAACGCCCACGCCGCAAGAAACGCCGCTGCCGCACGAGACCCCCGCGCCGCGCGAAACGCCGGTGTCGCACGAGCCCGTCGTCGCGCACGAGACGCCTGCGCCGCGCGAAACCGTTGCCCCGCACGAGAACGAAGCCGTGCCGCCGCCGGTGGTCATGGGTGGCCAGCCGCACGAGACGCCGTCCACCAGCCGGGCCAACGACAACGACCGGGGCTCCACCAACGAACGGACCGCCACGCCGGACACCGGCCCGAAGACCCGGGGCGGGGACCGGACCGACACGACCGGTCCGAAGAACCGCACGGAGGCGCCGAACCGCAGGGCCCGGACCGAGGACGACGCCACGCCGCGCCCGAAGACCGAGCACGACGGCGCGCTCCCGCCCAAGGACCACGAGGCCACGCGGAAGGAGCCGGCGGGCGGGGGGAACCACTCCACCTCCGCCCCGCAGCCGAAGTTCGCGGACCTGCCGGCGCACGCCAACAATCAATCCACTGTGGACCGTCAGCGCGGCTTCGACGAGAAGCACGACGGCACGGCGCACGACACCAGGAACCTCCAGGAGCTGCGGGAGCCGATCGAGCGGGCCCCGGGCACGGAACCGAAGGTGGTGCGGCCGCGCGAGCGGGTGGCGGCGGACTTCGTGGAGTCGGTGGAGAAGCTGGGCCTGAAGCCCTACCTGTCCGGCGGCGCGGCGCTGGGCTTCCACGGCGGCCTGCGGCCGGTGGGCGACCTGGACTTCCGGGTCGCCGGCAAGGACAGCGGCATCCACAACTTCGACGACGGCGGCAAGGGCGCCGCGGTGCTGAAGTCGATCAACGAGACCTCGGTGCCGAGCAAGGTCAACGAGTACCACGTGGACCGCAAGAACAACACGGTCGACAACGGCGGCAAGATCGAGCAGCTGCACCCGGTCGGCTCGCCGCTGACCATCGGCACGGACAACTGGATGGGGCACGAGGTGTCGCTGTCCGCGGTGCCGGGCGACCGCCCGCGCACCGAGTCCATGTCGATGGGCCCGGGCGGCCGTGGCAAGCACATCGACTTGCTGTCGCTGGAGGACCTGCGCGCGGACAAGGCGAAGACCATCCTCACCCGCACCAAGCACGGCGAGGACAGCGTCAAGAAGGTCGCCCAGGACATGATCGACTTCCTGGACGCGTCGCACCTGATCGACGTCAAGCCCGGCCACGACGGCGGCGACATCGCCCACCACGTGGACCAGGCGCTGGGCGACCGGGTCAACGAGTACAAGGGCGCCAACCTCGACGGCAGCAACCTGCACCACCTCAGCGACCAGCGGGTGCTGGACCTGATGAAGGCGCGCCTGGTCGAGACGGCCAAGGCGCACGTGCGCAACGGCGACCGGCACGACGCGTTCCACGACATCGTCCGCAAGCGCGAACAGGGCATCCAGAAGGAGATCGACGACGCCCACCGCCAGCTGGAGGAGGGCGACTACCACGGCCGGCCCCTCCCCGACCTGGAGCGCGAGCTCGCCGACATCCAGGACCGGCGGGCCAAGCTGGAGGAGCAGCTCGAGAAGCTGAGCCGGCTGGAGACCGATCCCGAGGCCACCGCGGCGATCCGGCCGTGGATGGACAAGTGGAACGACCCGCAGTCCTACGGCCCGCCGCCGGAGTCCCGCAACGCGCACGGCCCGGCCGGCACGCAGGGCCCGCGCGACCTGGAGCCGCACGAGCCGCCGCGGCCGCAGACGCCGGTGCACGACCTGCTCGACCTGCACGCGCCGGACGTGTCGCAGAAGCTGCGCGACGCCATGGGCAAGGCCCCGTCCGAGCACGCCGAGAAGATCGCCAAGGTGCTGGCCTTCTCCAAGGGCTTCCGGGAACTGCCCGACCACAAGAACGAGGCCCAGACGCTGTCCGCGTTCGACCTCACCAAGGCCCAGTTCGACAAGGGGTTCAAGGATCTGCAGAAGGCCGGCCTGGTCGAGCCGTCGGCCGCCGGCCTGCACCTCACGCCGGACGGCTTCAGCAAGCTGGTGCCGGTCGACGGCCCGAACCGCGTGCCCGACCTGACCCACATTCGCCCGAACGACGTTGTGCCGCCGGCGAACGGCGGCGGCACGCACCACTCGACCGGCGCGCCGACCCCGCACACCGGCGACCGGTCGCCGGAGCCGGTCGACCACACGCCCGAGCCGAACAACGGCCCGGTCAAGCGGGTCTCCGCCGACGAGAGCTGGCGGCACAGCGAGGCCGAGACCGCGGACTGGATGGCGCCGAAGGACCCGGTGCACGCCGACCAGTGGTCGAACCTGCGGGGCACGCCGGCCTACGAGAACGCCAAGTCCACTGTGGACGTGGAGCGGCCGGCCGTGCTGACCGACTCCCGGATCGAGATGACCGACCAGGGCCCGAAGGTCACGCTGAACGCCGAGCGCCCGTCGACGACCTACGACGTGCGGCGGATGGAGGTGCAGCCGAACAAGTGGGTCAAGGAGTTCACCGTCAAGGTGCACCTCGACGTTCCGCCGGGGACGCCCAAGCACGTGGTCGACAACATCGAGAAGGGCATGCAGCGCGGCGTCGACCGCTTCTACAACCAGGGAAACCGGCTGCCCAGCGGCGACCAGCTGCACGTGCGGGCCGAGTTCGTCGGCAAGGACCAGGGCGAGCACATCACCGTCAACACGCTGCCCGACGGGGCCCGCCCGCACCAGCTGGGCTGGACCGGGCAGGACACCGACCACACGCTGGCCCACGAGCTGGGCCACACCCTGGGCTTCTACGACCACTACCAGAACGACAAGGTGGTCTTCCAGGACAAGGCCCACGGCTCGCAGCACCAGGGCCTGGACCCGAAGACGAACACCCGGCACGACGTCGCCCCGGTCCGCAACCGGGTGGTGTCGGACTCGAACCGGGGTCTGATGACCGAGGGCGTGCACCGGGCCGACGCGGCGATCACCCCGCGCGAACTCTGGCTGCTGGAACGGAATCTGGACCAGTCGGGTGCGATCGTCCGGGACACGCCGTGGTCGCGGCTGCACGACGGGCAGCAGCCCGACACCGGACCGTCGGTGTACGAGCGGGCGGCGGGCGGCGACCACGACGCGGTGGTCAAGCTCGCCGGCGAGGGCAACCGCGATGCCATGACCACGCTGACCGACCAGGCCCGCGGCGGCGACGCGAACGCGCACCGGGCCCTGGTCGACCTGGCCGGCGACGGCGATGTGCACGCGGTGCACGGGCTTGTGCGCGCCGGCGAGCACAATCCGTTGGCAGAGCTGGGAGATCGCCGGCCGATCGACGTGCTGGACGAGCTGGCGCACCGCAACCCCGGCCCGCACGAGGTGGCGCAGTCGCTGATGCACCGGCTCGGCAGCGACGACAACGTGCCGGCGCTGGACGCCTTCGCCCGCCGCGGCAACAGCGGCGCGCGTGACCGGCTGGTCGACCTGGCCGGCAACGGGAACGACGAGGCCGTGCGCGGCTTTGTCGACCGCGGCGACGTGGCGGCGCTCGGCGAGATCGCCGACCGCGGCAACCCGGCCGGCCACGAGGGCATCAAAAACCTGGCTGGGCAAGGAAACGCGCCGGCGGCCGACCATCTGGCCGACCGTGGCGACGTCCGGGACCTGGTCGACGCGAGCCGGCAGGGCTCGCTGCCGGCCTACGACAAGGTCAAGCAGTTCGCCGAACGCGGCGACACCGAGGCCATCGACCACATCGCCGAGCGCAAGGACGTTCCCACGCTGGTCGACCTCGCGGCCAACAGCCAGCAGCGGCACGCCTACGACAGCCTCCGGCAGCTGGCCGACGACCAGCACCAGCCGGCCGTCGACGCCCTCGGGCCGGACAGCCACCGCCCGGTCGACCCGGACGCCGGCCACCACTCCGGCAACGCCCCGACGACGGACTTCCACGTCCCGGGCGCCCTCGAGCCCGAGCTCGTGGCCGGCCGTCCGTCGCAGTGGCACCAGCCGACCGCCGACGGCGTCGGACTCGTGGAGTCCGTGCTGCGCAGTTCGGCCTTCCAACAGGTTCGGCTCGAGCACGCGGCGCCGTTCGTCGGCCGGGACGGAGTCCGGTCCACTGTGGACTCGGTGGTGAACAAGGTTCGGCAGAACCCCCGCCGGTTCGAGTTCCCGGAGTTGACGTCGCAGGGCATCTCGCGGTGGGCGGCCGAGCACGTCGACCAGCGCAGCCTGGAGAAGTTCGCGCCGGACCTGGAGCCGCGCCAGCAGGGGCTCGGCAACGAGGACAAGCTGCGGCAGTGGCGGTCGGCGCTGGCCGACGACCTGGCGACGCCGTCGGCCAAGCGGTGGCAGATCGTGCGCGCGGCGGCCGACGGCCCGGACCTGACCCGGGGCGACCGCGAGATCCTCGACCACGTCAGCGAGAACGTCACCGAGCACAACGCCCTGCCGACCTCGGCCGATCTGGTCGCCAAGGGCCTGCGGACCCCGTCGTGGAACGACTCGCACGTCGGCCGGCGCCTGCCGGACACGGTGGCGCACGCGTTGGACGTGCGCCTGACCGTGGACCACAACGGCGAGCAGACCCATCACGGGCGGGCGTTCGCGCCGCAGGTGGACATCCGGTCGCACGAGGGCCAGTACCAGGCGCTCGGCGAGCCGACGCGCCAGGACATGCTCGACGGCATGCGGGCCTGGCTGACCGGCAAGTCCTCCGAGCAGGTCGGCGAGCGGGTCGTCGATCTCGTGCGCGGCGGCCAGGACGAGGGCCTGTTCAACCTCACGCAGCGGATGCAGAAGCTCAAGGTCGCCGCCGCGCACCCGGACGGCCCGCAGGGCCACATGAACGAACTGCTGGAGCGGGCCGCCGATCTGGACCGGCGGATCAAGGAGACGCGGTCCAAGGACGCCTGGAAGTTCGACGTGTTCCGGGGCAAGGACGAGCGCGAGGCCGCGGCCGGCCGCCGGCAGCAGGTCGAGCAGCTCGAGGAGCTGCGCCGGGACACCAACCGGCAGATCGAGGTGCTGCGCAACGCCGGGCCCGAGCTCGGCCTGATGCACACCGTCGACAAGTACGTGGCCGGCCCGGACGCCGCGAACCTCAAGCAGCTCGGGCCCAACCTGCTCCACCAGCTCGGCGACCACCTGTCCCAGCAGATCGAGGCGGCCGAGAAGGCCGGCTTCGACTCGACCGAGCTGCGCCGGCTGAACGAGCGGGTGCAGAACGAGCCGGCCGCGCGCCGGGTCATCGCCCAGGTCACGCTGCGCGGCCGGGACGGCCTTCAGTCCACTTTGGACGACGCGACCGAGGCGCTGGACAACTACCGCGCCGGCAAGTCGACCCACACCGGCATCGGCGGCTTCTTCAACCGCCTGTTCGGCGGCGAGGCCGACCACACCGACTTCGACGCGAAGATCCGCGAGGCGCAGTCGCTTGTGGACAGTGCCCGCCACGACCTGTCGCTGGTCGACCACCCGGACTACCGCAGCCGCTTCGAGCAGGCCGCGCAGATGCGCGAGAAGATGGACCGGCTGCAGCGAATCCAGCAGCAGGTGCAGGAGTCCACGGACCGCCGGCACGCGCTGGAGGCCCAGATCCAGGAGATCAAGGACCGCCAGGCCGAGACGGACCAGCCGGTCGCCGGGCCTTCCCGGCACGCCGACGACGATCTCCACGCGCCGCACGACACCGAATCCGACACCTCGTCGCGGCACGATGACGCGGCGTCCGATCTCCACCAGCCGCAGATCTCGCCGCGGCAGGCCCACGCGGCGTTCCGGGCCTCGCTGTTCGGCAAGTCGCCCGAGGAGCTGCGGGCGCTGGCCGACGAGCACGCCCACGACCCGGATCGGGCGGCCGAGATCCAGGAGATGTCGCGCTACCACGAGATCGCCCAGAAGCCGGGCGGCCTCGGGCAGCATCTCGAGGACCTGCGGCGGGAGATCGGTGACACCAACCGCCAGGCCCGCGACCTCAGGCAGGTCCGGGACGTGCTGCCGGACGCGTGGAAGTCGGATCTGCGGCTGCGCGACCAGCGGGAACGGGAGACCGAGCAGCAACAGTTGCGGCGGCACGAGGACGCGCTCACCAGCGAGCTGCGCCGGCTGGAGTACGACAAGCTGGACGCGCTGACGACGTACGCCCTGCACCTGCCGGCCGATCCGAGGCATCCCGGCTGGGAAAGCATCCCGCCCCGCGACGCCGCCGACATCGAGGACCACGTCTCCGATCTGATCCACGACGCCCGCGTGGGCGGTTACCCGACCGAGCACCTGGACCGGCTGTACGGCCAGTTGCGGGACATGCGGGTCGAGGACGAGGCCCCCGAGTACCTGGCGCACAACACCGTCCCGGAGCCCGCGCCCTCCGAGCACGGATCGACGCTGTCTCACCACGAATCGACGCCGTCGGAACACGAGTCGACGCCTTCTGAGCACGAATCAACGCCTTCTGAGCATGAGCCGGAGCGTCCGTTCATGCGCAAGGGTCCGGCGACAACGGCGCCGGACATGGACATGGTTGTGCCCGGTGGTTTCGGTCCGGCGCACGAGGGCACGCCGTTGCGGTCGTTCGAGGCGTCGCTGTACGGGCTGGATCGCCAGTCCCTCAACGACATGCGCCAGACCTACGCCGGCGACCCCCAGCGCTCGGCCGCGGTGCGGCGGATGCTCGACCTGGACCGGAACGCCGGGCAGCCCGACATCCTGGACCGCCGGCTGCGGATCGCCCAGGAGCGGCTGGCCGAGGCGAACGCCAACCGTGACCGCTGGGCCGACTCGAGCGTGTTTGCCAACTTCTTCAAGACCGATGAGGCGCGGGAGCAGGACGCCGTCCGCCAGGAGCGGCTCGACCAGCAGGTCGAGTTCTATGAGAACCGGGTCGCCCAGCTCACCGGCGATCGCGACGCGGCGCTCACCGTGAACGCGCTGCGGCTGCCCGACGACCCGACCGCCTACGGCTGGCGGCATTACGGCGACGCCGATCTGGACGCCGTGCGCAGCCACGTCGAGCAGCAGATAGAGCACGCGGGGGAGGGCGGCCACCCGACCGAACACCTGCGGAGCTTCCTCGACTTCACCGACCAGCTCAAGCAGATCCGGGCCGCGCAGGACCAGGCGCTGCACGGCGACCCCACCGGCTACGCGGCCGTCAGGCACCTGGCCGGCCAGGGTGATCAGGGTGCGCTGCACCAGGTTCGGGACGCCGGCGACGTGAACACGTTGCGCGACTTGGCCGATCGGGGCGTCGTCGGCGCGGGCACCGCGCTGCGCGACCTGGCCGGCAACGGCAACCGGGATGCCGTGCACCACCTGGCCGACCTGGGTGATGTGGACGGCCTGTCGCATCTTTCCCGTGACGGCAACGCATTGGCTGCCGAGCACCTGACCCGCATGGCGCGCGACGGCGACCAGGAAGCGGCCCGCGCGCTGGCCGACGCCGGCCACGGGCCGGCGGTCGAGGGGCACCAATCGACCAGCGCCCCGTCGGCCGACACCTTCCGTGTCCCGGGCGGGTTCGACGCGGGCGAGCATCACGTCGAGACTCCGCCCGAGCGCCAGCAGCCGGAGAACCGCCAGAAGCAGCCGCATCAGTCCACTTTGGACGGCAATGGGCTGGTGGAGTCGATCCTGCGCAGCTCGGCGATGCAGCACGCGCCGGTCGAGCACGCGTCGCCGTTCGGCGGCCGGGAGGCCGTGGACGCCGCGACCGACGCCGTGGCCACCAAGGTCGCGCAGAATCCGCACCAGTTCGACTATGCGGAGCTCAGCCCGCAGGGCCTGTCGCACTGGGCCGCCGAGCACATCGACCGGCCGACGCTGGAGAAGTTCGCGCCGGACCTGGAACCTCCGCACCAGCCCGGTCTCGGCGAGGAAGCCCGGACCCAGCAGTGGCGCGCGGCGCTGGCCAACGACCTGGCCACCCCGTCGGCCCGGCGCTGGAAGATCGTGCGGGCCGCGCTGGACGGCCCGGACCTGACCCCGGGCGACCGCGAGATCGTCGACCACGTCACCGAGTCCGTGGTCGAGCACAACACCATGCCGACCTCGGCCGACCTGGTCGGCCACGGCCTGCGGACGCCGTCCTGGCATGACTCCGTCGTGGGCCGGCGGCTGCCCGAGACCGTGGCCGACGCGCTCGGCGTGCACGTCGTCGTCGACCGCGGCGGCGAGCAGGCGCACCATGGCCCGGCCGACGGGCCGCAGGTGGAGATCCACGCCCAGGACGGCCGCTACTCCGCGCTCGGCGAGCAGTCCCACCAGGAGATGCTCGACGGCCTGGAGGCCTGGCTGGGCGGCCGGTCCGCCGACGAGGTGAGCCACATCGTCGACGATGTCGCCGACGGCCACGACCGCTCCGTCACCGATCTCGCGCAGCGGACCCAACTGCTCAAGCGGGCGACCGAGCACGAGGGCGGCCCGCAGGGGTTCGCCGATCACCTGATGCGCCGCGCCGCGGACCTCGACAACCGGATCAGGACCGCGCAGCGCGCGGGCATCTGGAAGCCGAAGGTCATCCGGACGCAGGCCGAGCGCGCGGCCGAGGCCACCCGCCAGTTGGAGATCAAGAAGCTCCAGGGCCGGCTCGACACCGTCAACCGGCAGCTCACGCAGCTGCGGGACAACGGGCAGAAGCTCGGCCTGATGCACGCCGTCGACCAGTACGTGGCCGGCGAGCACGCCGACCGGCTGGAGAAGGTCGGCCCGAACGCCCTCCGCCAGCTCGACGAGCACTTGGCCGGGCAGGTGGAGGCGGCCGAGCGGGCCGGGTTCGACTCCTCGCGGCTGCGCGAACTGCACGAGCGGGTGCAGAACGAGCCGGTGGCGCGCACCACGATCACCCAGGCCTCCCTGCGGGGCGTCGACGGGCTGCGCACGACGCTGGCCGAGGCGACCGAGGCACTGGAGAACTTCCAGGCCGGCAAGGCGGCGAACACCGGCTTCACCGGCCTGTTCAACCGCTACTTCGGCGACGGCCCGGTCGACCACGCCAAGCTCGACGAGCAGATCCGCCAGGCCCAGGACCTGGTGGACCGGACGAAGCTCGGGCTGGAGCTGTCCGAGCGGCCGGAGTACGCCAACCGCTTCGCCCAGGCCGCGGACCTGCACCAGAAGCTGCGGCGGATGCAGCAGCTGACCGACGACGTGCAGGCGGCGTCCGACCGCAACCGTGAGCGGGACGCCCAGATCCGGGAGTTCCAGGAACGCCAGGAGGCGGCGGAAAGGGCTGAGCAGCAGAGGATCGAGCAGGAACGGGCCCAGCAGGAAGAGGCCCAGCAGCAGGAGCCGGAGCCGGAGGGGGTTCGGCTCTCCGACCGCCAGGCGCACGCGGCGTTCAAGGCCTCGCTGTTCGGCAAGTCCCCTGAGCAGTTGCGGGCGCTGGCCGACGAACACGCCGACAACCCGGACCGGTCCTACGAGATCGACCAGATGACCCGGTACCACGGCATCACGCAGAAGGCCGGCGGTCTTGAGCAGCACGTGCGCGACCTCGAGCGGGAGATCGGCGAGACGAAGCGCCAGATCGGCGACCTGAGGCGGCTCGAAGACCGGTTGCCGGACGCCTGGAAGACCGACCTGATGCGTCGCAACGAGGCGCGGCGGGACGCCGAGCGGGCGCAGCTGCGGGAGCACGAGGCCGACCTGAACATCGAGCTGCACCGGTTGCGGTTCGACCGGAGGGACGCCCTCACTGCGTACGCGCTGCACCTGCCGGAGGACCCGCGGGCCCACGGCTGGGACAAGCTCACCCCCGATGACGTCGCGCGCATCGAGGACCACGTCACCGACCTGATCCGGGACGCCCGCATCGGCGGCTACCCGACCGAGCACCTGGACCGGCTTTACGGCCAGGTGCGGGAGATCAGGGTCGGCGACGAGGCCGCCTTCGCGCCCCAACACGACCTCGAGTCGCAGCCCAACCCCGAGCCGTTGCCCGCGCCCAGTGAGCACGAGCCGACGCCGTCGGAACATGAGTCGACGGCTTCCGACCACGAGTCGACGGCTTCCGAGCACGTGCCGGAGCCCCGGCCCGAGCCGGAGCGTCCGTTCATGCGCAAGGGCCCGGCGACAACGGCGCCGGACATGGACATGGTTGTGCCCGGTGGTTTCGGTCCGGCGCACGAGGGCACGCCGTTGCGGTCGTTCGAGGCGTCGCTGTACGGGCTGGATCGCCAGTCCCTCAACGACATGCGCCAGACCTATGCCCGCGACCCCGAGCGCTCCGACGCCGTGCGCAAGATGCTCGACCTGGACCGGGACGCCGCCCGGCCGGACATCTACGACGGCAAGGTGCGCGCCGCCCAGGAGCGGCTGGCCAAGGCCGTGGCCGACCGCAATCGTTGGGAGGCCTCCGACTTCCTGCCCAACGTGCTCAAGCCCGAGGTGATGCGCGACGAGCAGGCCGCCCGCCGCGCCCGCGACGACCGGAACGTGCAATACCACCAGGACCGCGTCACCGAGCTCCAGAACAACCGCGACGCGGCGATCACCGTGCAGGCCCTGCGGCAGTCGGACGACCCGACCGCGCGGGCCTGGCGGCACTACAGCGACGCCGACCTGGACACCGTCCACGAGCAGGTGCTCCAGCGCATCGCCGACGCCGAGGCGGGCCGGCACCCCACCGAGCACCTCCGCGACCTCGCCGACTTCACCGACCAGCTGCGGGACATGCGGGCCGAACACGACCGGGCCCAGGAGGCCGCCCACCGCCCGGCCCCGGCCCCCGCGCCGCTGGAGGCCACCCACCGCCCGGCCCCGGCGCCGGCCCTCGCGCCGCACGAGCCCTACGGCTCGCCGGACGAGCTGGTCGCCGACCTACGTGCGGACTCCGCGAATCACGGCCCCGCCCCCGAGCACGCGCCGCTGCTCGGGCCGGACCTGTTCGGGCTGTACCGGGCGCCGGAGCCGCCGCCGTTCATGGCCGGCCACAACCACCGCGACCTGACCGCCGGCCAGACCATGCAGTTGGTGGAGACCCTGGACCTGGCCAAGGGCTACCGCCTGGAGCACGAGGACCTCGACCCGCACGGCGAGTTGTTGTGGGACAACGCCGACTGGACGATCCCGCACGACCGGTCCGACGACCAGACGCACGCCTGGGCGCCGGGCGAGGACCTGCCGCCGCTGGACCGGCACACCGACACCCCGCTGCTGGTGCACTCCATCTGGCTGGGCGGCCCGCTGCGCGACGCCGGCACGCAGGCTTCGTTCCGCAAGAACTTCGGCGACTTCGGCGACCGGATGAACGAGTCCTCGGTGCCGGTGCTGTGGACCGACGTGCCGCGGGAGCAGTTCAACGAGGCGCTGACCACGCACCCGCCGACCGACGGCTCGCCCGATCCGCTGCGCGACGTGCGCGACATGGCCGACTGGGCCAAGCAGCACAACATCCGCGTGCTCAACGTGCACGAGGTGTTCAACAGCGAGCACCCGATGCAGTTGCAGGAGCAGTACAACTCCGAGGCCCACAAGGGCGTCGGCCCCGGCTACGCGGCGGCCAGCGACATCCTGCGGATGGAGATCATGCACCGCTTCGGCGGCATGTACTCCGACGGCGACAACGTCATCCACAACGTCAACGACCTGATCCTGACCGCGCAGTCGGACAAGGGCTTCGCGGTGCACCGCACCAGCTACGGCACCGGCAACTCGGCGTTCGTGATGTCCAAGGGGCACCCGTTCGCCCAGGCCTACCTGGATCAGCTGCGGGAGAACTACGGCAAGAGCCAGCAGGAGATCCTGCCGCGCGGCATCAACTCGTTGGGACAGCCGTTCTTCGACACGCCGCAGGGCAAGGTGCACCGCAACTCGGTGATGGTGCGCACCGGTCCCGAGGCGCTCAACCAGGTGGCCAGGCGGATCGGCTACCGGGGGCACCGCGAGCTGCCGGGCATCGACAACGTCCGGATGAACAGCGACGGCAGCTGGCTCAAGCCGCCGCCGGAGGGCGCGTCCGCGCCGCCGCCGCACGACCGGGCGTCCACTTTGGACCTGACCAAGAATGTGGTGCAGACCTTGGTGCGCGGTCTGGGCAACCGGGACGGCGACCTGCACCTGACCGCGGTGGAACCGGCCGTGCGCAAGCACCCCGACCCGGATCTGGTCTGGCACGCGGCGATCTCCTACCTGACCTCGCATCCCGAGCTGTCACAGCAGATCCACTCGGTCACCGACCGCCGCACCGTCAACGGCGTGCACCACGACGTGGCGCTGCCGGACTCGGTGCGCTCGATGCTGGACATCTCGTCGACGGGGGAGCGGCTCAACCTCGGCGAGACCACGCGACCGGCGACGGTGCACGAGTCCGCCGAACACGATCCCGCCCCCGCCCCGCGTGGCGACGGCCCCGTCGAGCATCCGCCGGCGGCCAAGGATCCGTCGTTGGCCTCGCCGAAGGACTGGGAGCACCTGCGGGAGAACGCGCCGGCCGGGCAGGCGCGGTCGGAGCGGTTCGACCCCAGCGACCAGCACGAGGTCAAGCCGGTCGCCGGCTTGCTGGACGGCTGGAAGACCCAGATCGGCTACGAGTCGCGGCGGATGGAGGTCGCCCCGAACAAGTGGGTGCGCGAGTTCACCGTGCGGATGGACACCAAGGCCGGCGCCGGTGTCGGCGAGCACGAGGTCAAGGCGGTCCAGGACCGGGTCACGCGGGCGATCGACGACCACATCAACGGCCGCTACACGTTGCCCAACGGCGACCAGCTGCACGTGCGCCCGGAATTCGGCGTCAAGGACCCGACGACCGGCCAGACGGTGCACGACGGCCCGGTGCACAGCGATGTGACCGTCCACAATGGACGTGACACCGATCAGGCCAACTGGTCGGCCAAGGCCTCCGGGTCGGTGCTGACCCACGAGGTGCTGCACAACCTGGGCCTCAAGGACGAGTACCAGCACGACAAGGCGATCTTCCGGCGCGACATCGACGACGACAGCGTGCGCGGGGTGATGGGCCTGGACTCGCGGTCCAAGGCCCCGGAGCTGACGCCTGAGCACCTGAAGCTGATCGAGGACGTCGCGCAGTCCAGCGTGGTCCAGCACGACCTGCCGCTCGGTGGCTCCGGCCGGCCGGAGCGGGAGCCCGATGGGCCGAGCCGGCCGAAGGACGACGCGCCCGCGCACCGCCCGGCCGAGGCGCCGCTCGGACTCTTCCGCAAGCGCCGCAACAGCGACGCCCCGCCGCTCGCCGGTTCCAGCCGGATCCAGGCCGGGCCGTCGTCGTGGAACCACCTCAACCAGCCGGTGCACGGGGTCACGAACCGGCCCGCCATCACGCACGTCTCCAAGCGCGGCCGGGAGGAGCAGCGGTTCGTCGACGAGAACTTCCCCGGCCTCGGCAACGTCAATCCGTTGCGCGACAAGGACATGCTCGCGACGGACAACTGCACCTCGTGCGTGGTCGCGGTGGACGACATGCTCAACGGCGGCCCCGGCGTCGCGCGCATCCACGAGGCCCCGCACAAGGACGCCTACGAGGCCGACACCTACCTGCTGGCGCAGCACAACTCCGAGTTCAGGCCGGTCGGCAGCTTCGACGACGTGATCGCCCAGATGCAGGCGGTGCCCAACAGCCGCGGCCTGGTCTCCTACACGCGGGCCGGCCGCAATTACAGCCACGTCATCAACGTGGTCAACACCAAGGACGGAGTGGTGTTCCTCGACGGTCAGAAGGGCGAGCTGGCGACCCTGTCCAGGGACGCCGGCAACATCAAGCTCGGTCAGTACGTCGTCAAACCCAAGACGACCCTCGGCAGCCTGTTCGGCCGCAACCGTGCGAACTCGATCAGCCACGCCGGCCCGTCGTCCGGCCCCGGCCTGACCCGGGTCCAGTCGAACCGGCCGGCCGAACCGGCGCCGCCGCGGGCGTCCCAGCAGCACCACGCGCAGGCGCACCACATCACCACCATCGAGGACGACCTGCGACACGGGCAGGCGCAGTTGGACCCGCTCGCCCGGCAGCACAACACCGCCGAGCTGGCGCTGACCGAGGCGAAAAACGAGGCCACCCGCACGGCGACGACCCTGCGCCGGGCCCAGGCGCACCAGCAGCGACTGGAGACCGCGCGCGAGAAGGCCGAGACCCGTTATCAGGAGGCGAAGCGCGCTCGCGAGGACGCGGGCGCTCGGGCGGACCGGCATCCCGGCGACGAGTCGTATCGTCGTCGGGAGCAGGCGGCGAGGTCCGCCCGCAACGCCGCCGGCGAGGAACGCGACAACACCGCCAAGGCGGCCAAGGACTACGAGGCCGAGGTTCGGAAGGCGGTTCGGCGTCACGACCGGGCCCAGGACAAGCTGGAGGATGCGGAGCAACGGTCCATGGACGCGCGGCAGCAGCACGAAGCCGCGCAGGCCCGCGTGCGCCAGCTGGAGGAGACGCTCGGCCAGGCCCGCTCGCACCTCCGCCAGATCGAGTTGGCCGACGCCCAGCGGGCCGTGGAGAAGGCCCAGGAGCGGTACGACAGGGTCAAGGCGACGAACGATCAGGCGCTGGCGGCCAAGGCGCAGTCGCAGCCGCGCCAGGACGCCGACGACCGCACCCTGCAAAGGAATGTGAACGACGCCGTCCGCACGCACGCCGACCTCGTCAGGCAGCAGACGAACCACGAGGAGCACGCCAAGCAGGACCGTGCCAAGTACGACGCCGCGAAGGCCCGGTACAACAAGGCCAAGGTCAAGGCGGAGCAGACCTATCAGGACTACGCCCGCCGCGTCGGCGGCGTGACCCGGGAGATGGTGGCCGAGGACGACCGCGTTCGCGACGCCTTGCGCGGCGAGCGCGACGACGCCCGACAAACGCACGACGCCGTGAAAGCCGAGGGCCTCCTGCTCAAGGAGCAGGTGGCGCGCGCGGAGCGCGAGGTCACCAACCGGCGGCAGCTCCTGGCCGAGCATCGCTCACGGGGCGGCTACAACGACTACCACGTGGAGGGCTCCGGCCGGGAGTTGCAGGAGCGCGCCGATGAGCTCGCCGCCGCCAAGGCCCACCTGAAGAGCCTGGGCAAACCGACCGGCGGCCGCACGCGCCGGCCGAGCACCAGTGGGTTCACTCCGTTGTCGCGCAGCGCCTCGCAGGGCCACCGGACGGTGCGGGCGCCGGAGGGCCCGACGGTGCCGTTGCACGAGCCGTCGGCCAAGGACCCGGCGCTGTTCACGCCGGACCGCTGGGCCGATCGGCGTGGCGACGCGCCGGCGGCCCAGGTCAGGTCCGAGCGGTTCGACCCGAGCACGCGGGGAGCCGGCGGCAACGGCCTGCTGGACGGCTGGCAGACCCGCATCGGCTACGAGTCCCGCCGCATCGAGGTGGAGCCGGACAAGTGGGTCCGCGAGCTGACGGTTCGGCTGGACACCAAGGCCGGCGACGGTGTCGGCGAGCACGAGGTCCAGGCGGTGCGGGACCGGGTCACGCGGACGGCTGACGACCACGTCAACGGCCGGTACCGGCTGCCCGGCGGCGACCAGCTCCACCTGCGTGTCGAATTCGGCGGCGACGGGCCGAAACACGGCGCCGTGACCGTCCACAGTGGAGAGAAAACCGACCAGGCCTCGTGGTCGAAGGACGCCGGGGGAGCGGTGCTGCTGCACGAGGTGCTGCACAACCTGGGCCTGAAGGACGAGTACCAGCACGACAAGGCGATCTTCCGGCGGGACATCGACGACAGCGGCGTGCGCGGGCCGATGGGCCGGGACGTGCTGTCCAAGGCCCCGGAGCTGACGCCCGACCACCTGCGGCTGATCGAGGACGTGGCCAAATCCGGTCCGGTGCAACGCGATCTGCCGCTGAACGCCCCCGGCCGGCCGGCCGAGACCGGCAGCCACCGGGACGTCGCCGATCCGTGGACCACCACCACCGGCCGCCGCGACCAGGCCGAGCACCGGCCCGCGCCGGCCCCGGGCGACGAGGCGGACCAGCGCCGGGCCCTGGAGCTGCACGACCGTCTCGAGCGTGAGCACCAGGCCGAGGAGCAGCGCCAGGCCCAGGAGCTGGCCGCACGCCGCCAGGCCGAACTGGACGAGCGGCGGCAGGCCCAGGAGCAGGCCGAGCACCGGCAGAACCGCTTCCGGCCGGAGCTGGCGACGGTGCCGGAGGACGCTGCGCTGGACCCGAACGCGCGCCGGCCGGTCGATCCGGAGCAGCTGCCCAGCTACCTGCGGGAGAACCGCTCCCTGGGGTTGGGCCGCGGCATCGACACCGAGCACCTGGCCGACGACGTCGTCACCAGCGTGCACGACCAGCTGCCGTTGTCGGCGGAGCAGCGCCGCGACCTGACCGGCGTGGACGCCATCCACCAGGCGGTCACCGAGAACCTCGGTTCCCTGCTGGGTGATGGCCGCAAGTTCGAGGTGAAGGCCAACGGCCGCACCTACGAGGCGACGGTCCGGGCGACCCTCGACTTCACCGGGGCGACCCGCACCTCGGAGGACAAGCGCACCCTCGACCTGTCCGGCTCCACGGCCCGCAGCGCATCGGCCAGCACGACCAAGACCCGCACGCACGACCTGTCCGGCGCGGTGACGGTGGCCGCGGTCGCCGGCCCCGGCGGCACGGTCTCGGGCAAGGTCGTCTCGGCCCGGCCGACGGTGTCGCTGGAGTCCAGCGCGGGCGTCACCAAGTCGCACTCGCTCAGCCACGAGGGCTCCGACCTGGTGGACGCCAAGGTGGACTTCCACGTGTCGCTGACCGACGCCAAGGGCGCGCCCACGCATCCGGCCGGCCAGGTGGCGTTCCGCCGGGACGTCACGCTGGCCCTGCCCACCGACGCGGTCGGCACGCCGCCGGCGCACGCCGACATCACCGCCGTCCGCCCCAACCACCTCAACGTGTTCGGGGCCGAGTCGGTCGGCGGCGTCGGCGAGGCGTTCGACCACGCCGCCGCCGACCTGCACCCCAAGATCACCGAGATCGGCTCGCCCGGCCGCAAGGAGCTGCTGGCCTTCCTGTCCGCCGACAACATCCGCGACAACCTGCCGGCGCTGGCCAAGGACTGGATCTACTCGCCCGACCTGGTCAGCTCGGACGGCAGCCGGATCGGCGGCGTGCGGATGCGGATCGAGCCGACCGACGCGTTGCTGGAGGGCACGGCCAGCGGCTACAAGGTCAGCGCCAACACCGAGGGCTCGGCCACCGCCGGCCGGTCGGCCACCACCAAGTCCGGCTTCGACGTCGGCGGCACCATCGGCGGCGCCACGGCGGCCGACCCGGTCAGCCGGATCAGCGCCGGCGGCGGTCTCACCGTCGGCTACAGCCAGCGCGACAGCCTGGCCAGCTCGCTCGGCGACGCCGCGAAGTGGAAGTCCACGCTGCGCACCGAAGGCGTCACCGGTCTCTACAAGATGGGTTTCCGCCTGCACGTGCAGGCCATCGGCCACGACGTGCACACCGTGCGCGGCGCCACCGCGCACGTCCGGATGTCCGACATCGAGGCGCACCACGCCGGCATGCAGGTGCCCGATGGCGGCCACGGCGAGTTCCAGGCGACCGACCGGCGCCACTACGCGCCCGAGTACCTGGAGTCGGGCAAATCCCTCGGCCTGGGCACGGTTTTCCACCTCAGCGGCGCCGACGAGGTCCGCGAGCACGTGGAGAACACGTTGCGCGGCAACGAACAGCTGCGCGACCTGGTGCCGGAGTTCGGCAGCGACCGGCTGGCCGGCGCGTCCCGCACCGACATCGCCGAGGCGATGGCCAACCGGCGGCTGCTGGACACGCACCTGTCGCACGAGGGGCTCGCGTCCAACCTGAACAGCATGCTGGCCGGCGGCGTCAAGATCCGGCTCAAGCAGCCGGGCCTGGGCTCCAACCGCTACGTCACGGTCACCGTCAAGGCGCATCTGGGCCCGCTGGACCACCTCGGCAAGGCGGCCGACCACCAGGTGCGCGGCGCGGGGTCCACCAAGACCAAGCTGAGCGTGTCCGACACCGCGCAGAAGGGCGGCTCGGTCTCCCTGGACGGCCGGGTCAACACCCCGGTCACCACCCGGGACGCGGTGACCACGCCGACCACGTCGGCCGGCGTCCGCTACGGCTACACGCGCACCTGGAAGACCGACACCGGCCCGGAGGTCGGCGACAAGCTGGGCACCTCCGGCGAGAAGACCGCGCACGCCTTCCGGTCCGACGTGCGCTACGAGGTCACGATCGAGGAGCACAGCCGCAACCGGTCGTGGGTCCGCCGGATCACGCCGGGCCTGCCCGGCAACCACGTGCCCGAGGTCCGCCGCGGCGCGGCGCACCGCATCGACGGCCAGCTCACCGTGCTGGTGCCGGAGAGCGTCACCAGCCACACCCAGCCGCCCGCCCACACCGACCAGCACGTGACCACGCCCGACCCGGCGCCGCGCTCGATCACCCAGCTCCGCCACGACGCCGGCATCCGGTTGCAGCCGGAGTTCCAGCGGGTGGAGGCGATCGTCGGCACGGAGCACATCCACGCCGCCGCGGTGGATGCCCTGCGGGAGGCGGCGGGCGGCGACGAGGCGCTGTCGCTGTCCGGTTCGGTCACCGCCGACGAGCTGCACCACGCGTTCAGCCCCGAGGTGCTGGAGGGCGACCCGCAGGTGATCCGCCGCGGCCTCCAGGTGGACGGCCTCCAGTACAACCGCCGCGTCGCCGACCGCGTCGGGGCCGTCGGCATGACGATGGAGCTGGGCAACCCCCGCATCGTCGCGGTGTCCGACGACATCTCCCTGACCCACAGCCAGACCGGCGGCTACACCGTCACCGGCAGCAAGCAGGTCCAGCACTCGCTGGACCTGAGCGTGGGCGAGACGATCGCGACCCGGCCCAACGAGAGCCCGGCCCACGGCTCGGCCGCCTTCACCCTCGGCGCCACGCTGCGCGGCTGGACCTGGACGTCGAAGACCAGCCACTCCCTCGGCGGCTCGGTCGAGCACGGCGTGACCTCCGGCAGCGGCCGCACGGTGCTGGTGAAGATGGACGCCGTCGCGCACGTGGTGGCGGAGTCGCGGCAGAACAACCTCCTGCACAACACCGAGGTGCGCACCGCCGGCCGCACGGTCGACCTGCCGGACAGCGTGTTCGTGCGGGTGACCGAGCAGCAGGCCCGGGGCATGGGGCTGCTGCCGGCGCACGACCTCGACGGGCCGGCCGCCGTCCAGCCGCCGGCGCTGCCCGCGACCCTGACCGGCCCGCGTCCGTCGGTCGGCTTCGGCCACGTGGAGCCGACCGGCGACCTGGCCGGCCTGATCCCGTCCCTGCGCGGCAATCTGGGCGAGCTCGGCGGCAAGCTCCTGCCGGAGTCGGTGCTCGACGACACCATGGGCAACCTGCGCCGCATCGGCGCGCAGTCCTCCCAGGAGGGCGTTCGGTCCCTTGTGGACAGTGCGCTCAACGGCGGTGTCTCGCTGCTCGCCCCGAAGGCCAACACCTTCACGCACGACACGTACGAGGTCGTGCTGCACGCGAGGCCGACCGGCGCGCCGACCTATCTCGGCGTCACCCACGACGGCAGCACGCTGTCGCACGAGGCGACCGCGGCCGGCAGCGACGCCGTGACCAAGGGCAAGGACGCCAGTTCCGGCCTGTCCGGCCGGTTCACCGGCACCGGGCTGCCCAAGGCCCAGGACAAGGCGGTGTTCGCCTCGATGCCCAACTCGGTCGGCGCGGCCGTCAGCCGCACCAGCGGGCACAAGATCACCGAGACCGACAGCGTCTCCACCACCCAGTCCAGCTCGTCCAGCGGCCCGCAGGCCCGCTACCGGCTGCCGGTCGACTTCCACCTGGAGATCCGGCGCGGCGGGGTGGAGATCGGCCGGTCCGCCGTCGACTCCCACCAGCTGGTGGTGCGCAAGCTGGCCGACGACGTGTCCACCGCCGGCGACCACGCGCCCGGCGCGCCCACCGAGATCCGGCCGGTCGGCGACGCCGACCTCCAGCCGGAGTGGGTCCAGCGGTGGCAGGGCGAGGGCGAGCAGCTGCCCGAGCACGTGCACGTGGACGACTTCACCGGCGACATCGCCGACGTCCGCGCGCAGGCCCACCGGCTGGCCGGCGACCTGCGGCCGGCGCGCGGCCACGCGCTGGACACCTCGCTCACCCCCGAGGTGATCAAGGCCAACCTGCCGGCCATGCTCAAGGGGCCGGTGGAGCTGCCCGGCCTGAAGGACACCGGCCTGACCGCGCACGCCCGGCTCACCAACCCGCGCCTGGTCACGGTCAGCGACTCGGTGGACGTCGGCGGCGCGGCCACCCACTCGGCCAAGATCGACACCGAGGTCTCGACCTCGGTCAGCGGCTCGGTCAACACCACTCTGCTCGGGGGCGGCGGCGGGGTCCGGGACAACCCGGCCACCCCGGAGCACCACCGGGACGTCAACGCCAGCTTCGGCGGCGCCGACGTGAAGCGCTCCGGGCTGGACGCCAACCGGACCTTCGGGGCCGGCGGCGACACCCACCGGGCCCCGTCGGCCAGCACCTCGACCGGCGGCCGGCGGACGAAGGTCCTGGTCTACGACACCGAGATCCGGTTCCAGAAGGACGGCCGCGGCGTCTCGCTGACGTTCAAGGACGGCGCCCGGATCCGGATGGCCGACCACGGCGGGCTGCCCGACACCGTCACGCGGGCCCAGGACCGGGTCAAGACCGCCGAGGAGACCTGGAAGGACGCCGAGAAGGACCTGCTGACGGCCCGGCACGCCATCGACGACGCCTACCTGTCGGCGCGGGACGAGATCGCCGCCCGCCGCGCCGACCTGGCCCGGTCCGACCGGGACGCCGCCGCGCACGTGAACAACTCGACCGTCCTGCGCGGGCAGCTGTACGACGCCCTCGCCGGCGGCGACCACGCCGAGATCCGGCGCGTCCAGGACGCCCTGGAGCAGGCCCACCAACGCGGCGCCGAGCTGGCCCGGCAGCGGCAGGAGATCGAGCACCGCATCGACGAGCTCCAGCAGCCGCAGCGCGACGCGGAGCGGCGGGCCCAACAGGCCCGTCAGACCGCGCGCACGGCCGAGGACGCCTGGTGGGACGCCCGGCGCGACCGTGACCAGGCGATCGCCGACCTCCACGGCGACCAGGCCCGCCCGGCCCCGCCCGAGGACTACGTCGCCGAGCCGAACCCGGGCCGGGACTACGATCCCGACGCCCACGACCTCGCCAAGCCGGTCATCGACGACGAGTCGTGGCGGCACAGCCAGGAGCGCACCGCGCCGTGGTTCGAGCCGGAGCAGCCGTTCCGGCCCGAGCAGTGGGAGCACCTGCGGCGCGACGACCTGGCCCGGACCGTGCACACCGAGATCGCCGACGTGAAGACCAGCAGCACGGTCGGCGCCGACGGCCGGCCCCGGTTCGAGCGCCAGGTCGGCCAGGTCCGCTACGACCTGCGCCGCATCGAGGTGGCGCCCGACCGCTTCGTGCAGGAGCACACCGTCAAGCTGCACGTGTCGGGCGACCCCGAGCAGGTGGCCAAGGCCAAGGCCGACGCCACCCGGGCCGTCGACTCGCTGCTCAACGCCGGCCACCGGCTGCCCTCCGGCGACCAGTTCCACCTGCGCCTGGAGTTCCCCGAGACCGCGGCGGAGGCCCACTCCAGCGTCCACGTGGGCGACCACGCCACCGACCAGACCCACTGGAAGGCCGGCGAGAACCCCGCCGTGCTGGCGCACGAGGTGCTGCACTACCTCGGCCCCGGCGACGAGTACCGCGACTCCGGCCGCGTGTTCCTCGCCCACGACCGCAACTCCGCCGTCCTCCAGGACAACGGCCTGCTGGGCGGTCAGGTCCGCGGGCACGAGGTCGCCCTCAAGCCGCGCAACCTCTGGCAGGTGGAGAGGGTCGCCCGGGACCAGGTCGCCGTGCCCGACACCCGTCTCAGCCAGGATTACGACGGCCTCGACCTGGCCCGGCCCAACCCCCGGGTGGCCGCCGAGCCCGCGCCGCTGAGCCCGCACCTGATGCAGCCGATCCCGGACCTGCCCGCGGCCGGCGTGGTGGACGAGCAGGCGCTGGCCGCCACTCTCGCCGGGCACAGCGCCCACGAGGAGACGACCAGCCTGGTCGTGGACACGGCCCGGGAAGCCGTCGAGTCGACCCGGGCGCTGGAGGGCGAGGAGGCCGCCGGCAAACTCGCGTCCGCGCTGCCGAAGGCCATGCGCCTGCTGGAGATCGCCGGGGTCGTGGGCCAGCTCCTGCGCCAGGCGGGTGATTCGGTGACTGCCGGGCTCACCCTGTCGCACGTGCTGGAGGGCGTGGCCCGGGCCTGGGCCACCGGCGGCAACGCCGCCGCGGCCGCCGCCGTCGCCCAGGACATGAAAAGGTTGGGGCTAGGCTTCGAAGGGGTGCACATCGAGGGGGCTGAGACCGATGTCCGATGACCAGTGGAGGTTGCTGGTCGACCCGGCCTGGCAGTCCGCCGACGGGCAGAAACCGCCGGCCGAGTCCGTGCTCGGCGGTTGGGCCCTGATTGAGGGCGTGGTCGGCCGGTTCGAGCCCAACCCGGACTACGAGCCGCCCACGCCCGACTCCGCCACCGACCCCGTCGACGCCGCCTTACGCCTGATGGCCGCCGGCGCCGTCGACGCCGAGGCGCTGTCCTCGGTGGTGCGGGAGGCCGAGTTCGGGGTCGCCCTCGACGAGCACCAGCAGCCGCTGCTCGCCTCCGACGGCGTGCCGTCGTTCCTGGTCACCACCGCCCCCGCCCACCGCCGCCGGATCCACTGCGAGGCCTGGCAGGTCGTCAACGCCGCCGAGCTCGCCGCCATGCTGGCCGACCACGAGGTCGACGCCCTGCTCAACCCCGGCTCTGCCGCCGCCACCCGCCTCCCGGCCGCCAGCGTCGCCGCCGCGGCCGGCTATCCGACACCGTGAGTGATCCGGTGGTTGCCGATGTCAACCGTCCGGGACTACGAGCGCCTCACCCGGCCGGGTGAACAGCTCGGTGAGGACCTGGCAGTATCGGGGGCGTGCGCGTGGCGTCCGGACCCGATGAGCAGCTGACCGCCCCACCCGAACAGGTGGGCCGCGGCCGGAGAGCGCGGGTCGGCGCCTCATGATCAATTGGTTGCGGTCGCGGCGGCCGAAGCCGCAACGGCCCGCGGCCGAGGCGCAGCCGCCGGTGGTGGAGTTCCAGACCCGGCAGGTCGGGGCGGCCCTGATCGTGTCGGCGCCGCCCGGCCCCGGCTGGCACGCCATGGCGCTGGCCGGCTCGGTGCCGCCGGACCCCGGCCGCACGGTGGTCGTGGTCGACTTCCCGGCCGGCGGCGACGGCAGCTACTGGACGGCGCTCGTGCAGGCGCTGCGCGGCCGCGGCCCGGTGCGGCTGGCGGTGTCCGGCGCGGGCAGCGCCACCGGCGCCGGCCCGGCCCGCGCCATCGCCGCGCAGTGGCTGGCCGAGCAGCTCAAGGCCGAGGTCGTCGCGGCCGACGGCACGCTGGTGCCGGTGCCCGGCGGCTCCACCTTCGTCGCCAACGCGCACGCCACCGGCTCGTGGCGCAGCTTCCACCCGGACAAGCCCAGCGAGGCGCTCGGCGCGCGGTTCCCGTCCCCGGAATGGGAGTCGTTCATGACGACGGCCCCGTGGCGGGCCGGGCCCGTGTCGGTGGCCGAACCGGTGCCGACCGGGCTGTGGCTGCACGCCACCCCCACCGCCGCCACCCGCCGGCACTCCGCGCTGGCCTTCGGCGTGCCGGTGCGGATGGACGTGCTCACCGTCATCCTCGGCGGCCCCGAGGAGGCCCAGCTGCCGTCGGCCGAGCTGCGGGCGCTGTGGGAGGCGCTGCCGGAGGAGATCCGCCGCCGGGTCCGGTTCGCCTCGTTCGGGGCCGACCTCGGGCAGTTCGCCGCCGACACCATCGGCCGGCCGGTGATCGCCTTCAACGGGCTGCCGGTGGCCACCGAGCGCGGCATCGAGGTCGGCGTCGTCGCCCCCGACGGCCGCCCCACCTGGCGGGCGTTCGCCAGTGAACTGCGGTACCGGCCGGGCAAACCCCCCGAGGTGATCGCCGCCCGGCCCCCGGTGGCCGGGCTGAAATCGCTGCGGCCGGGGCAGTGGGAGCTCACCGCCAACGTCGTCGTCGAGGCCGTGGCCGCCGGCCTGTGGGTGCGGGCCGCCGGGGCCACCCCGGCCGGGGCCGAGCTGGTGCGGGGCATGCCGGTCGACCCGGAGTGGGCGCGGATGACCGTCGGCGTGCCCGGCGAGCCCGTCGGCGACGAGATCAGCGTCGCCGGGGCCAAGCTGTTCGCCGGCCTCGACGCCGAGAGCCAGCGGGTGGTGCGGCTGGTGTTCGGCGAGGCCCCCAAGCCCGAGCCCGCCGCCGACCCGGTGGTTGACACGGCGGTTGACGCGGGGGTCGACGGGCCGACCGCGGTCGTCGCCGAGGCCGTGCTGACCGCGGTGGACGCCGACGTCAACTACGACATCGGCGACGAGCTGCCGACCATGGTGCTGCTGCGCCGGCAGATGGCCCTGCACCAGATCGGCGCCGGCCAGATCACCCCGTCTCCGCTCGATCCCAGCCCGCTCGACCCGCCGCCGCTCGATCCCGGCCAGATCGACCCCGGCCCGATTGATCCTGGCCCGGTCGAGTCGAGCCAGATCGAGCTGCCGGCCGACCCGTGGCCGGTGGAGCCGCCTCCGGCGCCGGTGCGGGCGGAGCCGTTCCTGGTCGATCCCGGCATCGACGTCGACGCCCTGCTGGACACGCTGGTCGCCGCCGAGACGGCGCTGGACGAGCACCGGGGCTGGATGCTGCGGACTCTCGGCGACCAGTACGACTCGTACGCCAGCAGGGTCCTGCGGCTGCTCGTGCAACACCCGGAACTGCGGGAAGGCGAGCTCCAGTCGGTCGTCACCGACCTGGTGGCCGTGCTGGTCTACCTGGCCGCTGGGGAGCGCAAGGCCGACGAGGCCCTGCTGTCCGGCGACGTCGACGCGCTGCTGCCGTTCCTGAGCTGCGTGATCTCCGGCCTGCAACGGCTGCCCACGTACGAGGGAGTCGCGTTCTGCGGCGGGACGCTCGATCCCCCCACCCATCGCAGCGGCGCCATTCTCACCGAGGTCAGCTTCCTCAACGCCGTCACCGCCGCCGACGCCGCGCTGCCGGGCGACGCCGAGTTCGTCATCTGGTCGGACAGCGCCCGCCGGACCGGTCTGCTGGAGCCGGAGCTGGATCCCGTGGTGTTCCTGCCCGGCACCCGCTTCCAGGTGCTGGGCGTGCACGACAACCGAGTGCTGCTCGGCGAGATCGGCGGCGGCGACCAGCTGGCCCGCCTGGAGGAGGCGGCCAAGCTCCGCGCCGCCACCGGCCCCGTCGCCGACCCCCTCCGCTTCGCCCGCTCCATAGGCTCCCCCACCTGAACGACACCGGGTGCGGCATGATCGACGGCATGGTGGGGGTCGTGGACGTCGGGGAGGTGCCGCCGACCGCGCCGCCGTCCACGGCCGGGCCGCTGGACCGGCTGGCGGTGTGGCGGCCGACCGACACCGTGCGGGGCTGGGTCGTCACGCTGGTGGTGACCCTGGTCGGCGGGCTGGTCCGGTTCTGGAACCTGGGCTTCCCCACCGACCGCGGCACCCCCGTCTTCGACGAGAAGTACTACGCCGTCGAAGCGTGGCAAATGCTGCGCAACGGCGGCTATGAGGACGACGTCGGCGCCGGGTGGACGTTCATCGTGCACCCGCCGGTCGGCAAATACCTCATCGCCGTCGGGGAATGGCTGTTCGGCTACGACGGCTGGGGCTGGCGGTTCTCCTCGGCCGTCGCCGGCGCGGTGTGCGTGTTCCTGATCGTCCGCATCGGACGGCGGCTGACCCGCTCCACCATGCTGGGCGCGCTGGCCGGAGTGTTCCTCATCTGCGACGGCGTCAGCCACGTGCAGTCGCGGGTCGCCCTGCTGGACATCTTCGTCGCGTTTTTCGTGCTGATCGCCTTCGCCTGTCTGTTGGTGGACCGGGATCTGGTGCGTCGACGCCTGGCGGTGGCCGTCACCGAGGGATGGACCTCGCGGTGGGGTCCGCGGCTGGGCTTCCGGTGGTGGCGGTTCGCCGCCGGCGTCTCGCTGGGGTTGGCGTGCGGCGTGAAGTGGAACGGTCTCTACTACGTCGCCGCTTTCGGCGTGCTGTCGGTGGTGTGGGACGCACTGGCCCGGCGGGCCGCCGGCGTCGCCCGGCCGTGGGTGGGGGCCGCGATGCGGGATCTGCTGCCCGCGTTGTGGGGCCTGCTCGTGATTCCGGTCGCGGTGTACTTCGGGACGTGGTGGGCGTGGTACGGCAGCGAGACCGGCTACGACCGGCACCTCGCCGACTCCGCCCTCCAGTCGCTGCTGGGCTACGAGGCCGATGTGCTGCGGGTGCACGAGACCCTGGTCACCGGCAACCATCCGCACTACTGGGAATCCAAGCCGTGGACGTGGCCGATGGGCCTGCGGCCGATGCTGTACTACATCGAGCAGCCGCCCAGTCCGCTGGCCGAGGGCTGCGGCACCACGTCGTGCGTGCGGGCCGAGATGCTCATCGGCACGCCCGCGATGTGGTGGCTGGCCTTCCCGATGATCGGCTGGTCGCTGTGGCGGGCCCTGGTCAGGTTCGACTGGCGGCACGCCGCGGTGATGGTGGCCTACCTGGCCGGCCTGCTGCCGTGGTTCATCAACCTCGACCGGCAGATGTACTTCTTCTACGTCACGCCGCTGGCCCCGTTCTTGGTGCTGGGCCTGGTGTTGGCCTGCGGCGACATCCTCGGCCGGGCCCGCGCCGGGGCCGAACGCCGCGGCACCGGACTGCTCGTGGTCGCCATCTACACCGGCTTGGTGGTCGCCAACTTCATGTGGCTGTGGCCCATCCTCAACGGCGACTCCATCCCCTCCGCCCAGTGGCAGGCCGAACTCTGGCTCCCCAGCTGGCGCTGACCCCATGCGACGCCCTTGACGCTTGGAAGGGGGCTTTCCTTCACTCGGAGTGGAGGAAAGCCCCCTTCCAAGCGTTTGAGGGTCAGCGGGGCAGCTTCACCACGGTGACGAAGAAGTCGTCGATCTGGCGGATCACGTCGATGAAGCGGTCGAAGTCCACCGGCTTGGTGACGTAGGCGTTGGCGTGCAGGTCGTAGCTGCGCAGGATGTCCTCCTCGGCCTCGGAGGTGGTCAGCACCACGACCGGGATGCTGCGCAGGCTGTCGTCCGACTTGATCTCGGACAGCACCTCGCGGCCGTCCTTGCGTGGCAGGTTCAGGTCCAGCAGCACCAGACCCGGCCGCGGGGCTTCGGCGTGCGGGCCCTCGCGGCGCAGGAACTGCAGCGCCTCCACGCCGTCGGCCACCACGTGCAGCTTGTTGCGGATCTTGTGGTGCTCGAAGGCCTCGCGGGTCATCAGCACGTCGCCCGGGTCGTCCTCGACCAGCAGCACGTCCACCACGTCCACGAACGACTCGGTCACGGTTCCTCCTCGACGACTGGCAGGGTGAACCGGAACGTGGTGCCCCGGCCGGCGTCGGTGTCCAGCCAGATCCGGCCGCCGTGGTACTCGATGATCTTGCGGCACATCGCCAGGCCGATGCCGGTGCCCGGGTAGGCGTCCTTCGGATGCAGCCGCTGGAAGATCACGAAGACCCGCTCAGCGTACTCCGCCTCGATCCCGATGCCGTTGTCGGCGCAGGTGAACGTCCACAGGTCGCCGTCCCGTTCGGCCGACAGGCTCACCCGCGGCGGTTGGTCGCCGTGGAACTTCACGGCGTTGCCGATCAGGTTCTGGAACACCGCCGCCAGCAGCGCCGGCTCGCCCCGCACCGGGGGCAGCGGCCCGATGGTGATCTCCGCCCCGGTCTCCTCGACCGCGGTGGCCAGGTTGGCCACGGCCTGCGCGGCGATCTCCCCGGAGTCGACGACCAGCTGCTCCCGGGTCAGCCGCCCGACCCGGGAGAACGCCAGCAGGTCGTTGATCAGCACCTGCATGCGCTTGGCCCCGTCCACGGCGAAGTGGATGTACTGGTCGGCCCGCTCGTCCAGCTGCCCCTGGTAGCGCCGTGCCAGCAGCTGGCAGAAGCTGGCCACCTTGCGCAGCGGCTCCTGGAGGTCGTGCGAGGCGACGTAGGCGAACTGCTCCAGCTCGCGGTTGGACCGCTCCAGCTCGTCGTGCATCCGCATGTGGACCTCGAGCTCGTCCACGATGTGCAGGCGCATCTGGTCCACGTCGGCGGCCAGGCTGGCGATCTCCCGGGGCCCGCTGCCGGCCACCGGCCGCTGGAACTGCCCGTCGGCGACCAGCCGCACCTCCGCCGCCAGCTTCGACACCGGCCGCACCACGCCGTAGTGGGCGAGCAGGGCCAGCACGGCGATCAGCGCCAGCAGCACCACCGCGACCACGACGCCGACGACGATCAGGTTGTCGCTGGCCGAGTTCAGCACCGACCGACCGGCCGCGCGGGCCGACGCCAGCTTCGCCTCCTGCGTCGTCAACGCCGCCCGGACCTGGTCGAACAACGCCTTGCCACGGTCGATGTCGCCGGCGTTGGCCTGGCGCAACGCCGGCATGGCGTACTGGGAACGCCACTGGTCGGCCGCCCGCTGCACGTCGTCCAGGGCGGCGCCGGCCGAGGCCAGGTCGCCGGTCTGGAGATCACGCAGGGCCTGCACGGCCCGCGCCTCCTGCTGCTGCCCCTCCTGGTAGGGCTGGAGAAAGTCCTCCCGCCCGGTCAGCACGTAGCCCCGAACGCCGGTCTCCTCGTCGACCAGGGCGTTCGACAGCGTCAACGCCTGCCGTGACGCCGGATCCACCTGGTCCACCACCAGCGACCGGGCCTCGGTGAAGCTGTGCAGCGCCCACGCGCCGAGCCCCACCGCCGCGGCCACCACCAGCACCATCACCGCGACAACGGCCAGATACCAGCGCCGCAGCGGCCAGCCCGACCCCATCCGCTCGTTCATGATCTCTCCAGCATCGGCCAGCGGGCGCTCGGACGCAGCGCGAACGCCGGTCAGCGGCTGTCCTCCAGCAACACCACCGCCAGGTCGTCGTCCGGCTCGCCCACGGTCGTCCGCTCCACCGCCGCCACCAGATCCCGCACCAGGCTCGCCCGGTCACAGCGGCCGATCAGCTCGACAAGGCCCTCGGTGTCCAGCCGCTCCGGGCCGGCCCCGATCCGCCCCTCGACCAGGCCGTCCGTGTACAGCAGCAACGACCAGCCCGGCGGCAGCGGCAGCTCCAGCGCCGACCACTTGGCGTCCGACACCACACCCAGCGGCAGACCGGCGCGTTCCCGGGGCAGCGGCAGCGGGCCGGCGGGGCCGAGCAGGATCGGCGACGGGTGCCCGGCCAGGTACACGGCGGCGGCCGACTGGTCCGGTGTGACGGTGGCCATGCACAGGGTGGTGAAGATGCCCTCGCGGTGCCGCTCGTGGATCAGCAGCTCCTGCAACGTGTTCAGCACCTGGTCGTCCGCCTGGCCGGCCAGGACCAGGGCGCGCCAGGCGATCCGCAGGCACACACCCAGCGCCGCCTCGTCGGGGCCGTGCCCGCAGACGTCCCCGATCACCACGTGCAGCGAGCCGTCGGCGCCGGTGACGGCGTCGAAGAAGTCGCCGCCCAGCTGCATCCGCCGCCGGCCGGGGCGGTAGCGGGAGGTCAGCGCGGGGGAGTGCTCGGTCAGCAGCGGTGAGGGCAGCAGGCCGCGCTCCAGCCGGGCCGTCTCCTGGGCCAGCAGCCGTTCTTCACGCAGCTGGCGGTGCGTGTCCTCGGCCCGGCGGCGCTCCACCGCGTAGCGAATCCCGCGCAGCAGCAGGGAACCGTCCACCTGACCCTTGACCAGGTAGTCCTGCGCGCCGACGGCCAGCGACTGGATGCCGCGCTCCTCGTCGTCGTGGCCGGTGAGCACGAGCACCGCCGCCTGGCCCGCGTGGTCCAGGATGCGGCGCAGCCCGTCCAGCCCGCTGGCGTCGGGCAGCCCCAGATCCACCAGCACGCAGTCGAAGCCGGGCAGCAGCTCCACCGCGTCCCGCGCCGTCCGCGCCCGCGACACCTCGACCGTCGCCCCCACCTCGTCGAGCAGCGAGGTGACCAGCAGCGCGTCACCGTCGTCGTCCTCGACCAGCAGCACCCGCAACGTCGTGCCCTTTCCGGAAAGTCTTCCCTGCGGGGATCTTAAGTGCGCGGCCGGCCGGGGGCGCAGTGGGTGTGCGCCGGGGGTGGCGTTGCCGCGAACGAGTGACATGCGCTAACGAGCCCCGGCCGAACGGGCGATCTCTGGGCGAGAAAAGCAGGTCCGGAGGGAGCGGCCATGGCTGCCGGCGTCACCGAACGCAACCAACACTGTTGGCGTTGCCGGGAGGTCAATCCCGGCGGCGACAAGTTCTGCCAGGTCTGCGGCGCTTCGTTGGTGCAACGCGACAACACCACTCGCTACCTGTGCGCGGCCGCTCAGCTCAGCGAGGCTTACGCCAATTCGGCGATCCGCGAGTTCCTGGTGGAGCCGTTGCGGGCGATCCCGCCCGCGCCGGGCGTGGACACCACCGCGGTGCTGCGCGAGGCCGTCGCCTCCCGGGCCCGCCGCCGGATCCGCGACGGCGTGCTGCTGCTCCTGCTGGCCGTGCTGCTGTTCGCCGGGCCGGTGGTTTTCCTGCCCTGGCTGGTGTTCGGGCTGCTGCTCTCGTTGGTGCTGGGGCGTTTCTCGATGAGCCGCCGGGGCGCGGCCATCCTGGGCGTCGTGGCGCTACTGGTGATCGCCGTGACAGCGGTGGTCGGCAGCGCCGGCATCGCGATCCTGTCGGTCCTGTCCTCGCTGGGCAGCCGGTCGAGTTCCTCCGACAGCGGCGGGTACTACGACTCGTCTCCATCGCCGGCTTCCGACAGCGGCTTCAATGTCGGCCTGCTGCTCACGGTGATCGTGCTGCTGTTGATCGTCGCCGTCGTCGTTGTGGACGAGTTCGCGGTGCATTACCTGGTGTACAACCGGTTCCGCCGCACCGACTTCCTCGCCGACGGCCGGACCAGCCCGCACGACTGGGAGCAGCGACTGCGCAGCCTCGGGCTCACGACGTTCCACCTGCCGCTGCAACGGGTCGCCGCCGCCACCGAGCACGTCGACCGCAGCGACGCCGCAGATGTGGTGGTGCACCGGGGTTTCTCACCGTTCATCGGCGCCGGGCTCGCCCTGCACGAACAGCTGATCGCGCTGCCGCTCGAACCGTCCGATGAGGACGAAGAGCCCGCGGCGATCAGCGTCACCGGCCTGCACGACCACGTCGCCAAGGCCATCAGCCGGCTGCGCACCACCTCCACCCTCGGCCCCGGCCGCCGGCTGGAGGACCTCGTGCGCCGCGAGCAGGTGCTGATCCCGGCCGACCGGCTGGTGCTCGACCACCGCGTCGTGCCGGAGGTCCTGGCCGACCTGGACCATGCGCCGGTGTCGCGGGTCTCGGTCGACGAGGCCCGGGCGCTGGCCGACGCCGCCGTGGAATGGGCGCGGTACTACAGCTGCTACCGGGTCGAGGCCTGGGACCGCGACGTCACCACGTCCTGCTACGTGCACGCCGGCACCGACCAGAAGATGTTGTTCCTGGAGTGGCGGTTCTTCGCGCTGCTGCCGATCCAGCCGGTGTTCCGGGCCATCGACCAGTACCGTGATCCGCTGCTGGCCCCGCTGAAGTCCACCGCCGTCGAGCTGATGGTGCTGCCGGCCACGATCGTGCGCCGAGTGGCGTCGGTGTTCCGCCGGTTCACGCCGTTGAAGCAGGGCGTGAACGAGGTCATGCCGGCCAAGTACGGGGCCGACCGCAGCCTGCGCGAGGCCGCCCAGGCCGACCGGGTGCAGACCTACTTCCAGGACGTGGACGTCGAACGGTACGTGCGGATCCTGGACTCCACGCTGTTCCGCGCGGTCGGCGAGTACCTCCAGGAGCGCGGGTACTCGGTGGTGGACTTCATGAAGCTGGCCGATCCCCAGGTGAACAACTACGACCTGAGCGGCACCACGCTGATCAACTCCGCGGTTGGCAGCCGCAGCAGCGTCACCAACACCCAGAAGGGCTGACCCGGCGATGGGCGACAAGTTCGACTTCGGCAACGCGCAGATCAGCGGCAGCGCCATCGGGCACAAAGCCAGTGTCACCAACAACTACGGGGCCCCGGCCGATGCCCTGCTTGAGGCCATCGTGGCCCAGCGGGCCGATCTGCTGCGCGACGCCCCCGCCGACGGCCGCGACGACGTCCGGGCCCGGCTCGACGAGATCGAGGCGCAGCTGCGCAGCGACCGTCCGAACCGGGAAGTCGTGCGCACCGGCTGGCAGCGCGTCGCCGCCGTCGTCGGCGTGCTCAGCGAACCGGTCATGGCCATCACCAAGCTCATCGCCAAGTTCCTGTCCTGACCCGCAGCCACCCCCCGAGCGAAGGGACCCTTTCTCTCGTTCAACGTCATGAAGGGCCCCATCATGACACCGGACGCGGTGAAGGGGCCCTTCCTGGCGTTGAACGTCAGTATCGGTCCCTTGATCATGGCGCCGTCGCCGTCAACGGGCCTTTCCTGGCGTTGGAACGGCTCAGCGGGTCTTGGAGTTGCCGGCGGGGCCGCCGGTGTGCATGAGGCGGCTGGCGTAGCAGTCCTGCTCGGCGAAGCCCTGGACGTCGCACCAGTGGTTGGCCTCGTCGGCGCTGCCGAAGGAGGTGGCGGCGATCGTGACCCAGAAGTCCTTGCCGGAGAAATTGGTGTAGTCGTTGGAGTTCACCATGACCGCCTCCGGGTGCTGGGCCTTCAGCGTCTGGAAGTCGGCCATGATCTCCGGGTAGCCGAACGTGACGCCGTTGACCACGAGCCCCAGCTTCTTCGACGAGATCTGCGGAACCCACTGTCCGACAAGGGTTTCCGCCGTCGCGTGGTCGGCCGCCACCTCCGCCGCCAGGTCGGCCGCGGTCGCCGCCGTCGGCGTGGTCGTGGTCGGCTCGGTCGTGGTGGTCGTGGTCGTGACGGTCGTCGTCGTGGTCGTCGCGGGGGCCGACAGCGGCGGATTCGCGACCACGCTCGACGGCCCCGGCTGGGCGGAATTCGTGAAGTGCGGCAACACGAACACCACCACGGCGGTCGCGGCCAGCGCCACCACGGCCGCGCCGGCGGCGGCCGGCAGCAGCACAGTGCGGGGCGCGCTGTGCCGGGGCTGGGGCGGGGCCGGATAGGGCTGGGGAACCGGGATCGTCAGCGGCTCGGGGCTCGACGGCTGCTGCGCGACGGGCGTCCCGCACGATCCGCAGAACCGCGCGGTGGGAGCCAGTTCCCGTTCGCACGTCGGGCATACAGTCATGGCAGTTAGTTCGCGGTCGGGGTGGGGCCGTTAGCGTGGTGAACTCGAATGGGGGAAGGCCGTCGCTACGTGTACGGTGCGGCTCATGGCGAGCCGAACAGCCGTGAAGATCTGTGGCCTCACCAGGCCTGAGGACGTGGACGCGGCGGTGGACGCGGGGGCGGACGCGATTGGCTTCGTGCTCTACCCGCCGAGCCCGAGATATGTGACGCCGCAACGAGCCGCCGAGTTGGCGGCCCGGCTGCCGGCCTTCGTGACGCCGGTGCTGCTGTTCGTGAACGCCTCGGTCGAGGAGGTGGCCGCCGCCGTGGCGGCCGTGCCCGGGGCGCTGTTGCAGTTCCACGGCGACGAGACGCCCGAGGACTGCTGGGCCGCGTCGCAGCAGGGCCGGCTGGCCTTCCTGCGCGCCGCCCGCATTCCGCTCGACGCCGACACGCCGCCGTTCGATCTGGTCGGCTTCTCGAAGCGGTTCGACCGGGCGCGGGCGATTCTGGTGGACGCTCACGTTCCCGGCTACGGCGGTGGCGGCCGCGCCTTCGACTGGTCGCTGCTGCCGGCCGCGCCCGACGCGCACCTGGTGCTGTCCGGCGGGCTCACCCCCGACAACGTCGCCGCCGGCATCGCCGCCCTGCGGCCGCTGTGCCGGACCCTGTCCGTCGACGTCAGCTCCGGCGTCGAGGCGGCCAAGGGCGTCAAGGACCCGGCCCGGATCAGGGCCTTCGTCACAGCGGTGGCAAGTTGTTGAGCATTCAACTACACTGGGATCAAGGACGACCCGAGAGGAGTGCACCATGCCGCAACCGGAAGGCGCCGCCCTGGAGGCCGTGCGCAACCGCCGCGCCGAGCTCAAGGCCCAGTACCTGCGTCCCGTCGGGGAGCGTCCCGCCACCCCCGTCCGGGGCGTGCACCACATCGCCCTGATCGCCAAGGACGTCGAGGCCACCATCCGCTTCTACCAGGAGTTCCTCGGCTTCCCCCTGGTCGAGCTGGTGGAGAACCGCGACTACGCCGGCTCCAGCCACTTCTTCTTCGACCTCGGCAACCGCAACCTGCTGGGCTTCTTCGACTTTCCCGGCCACCCCCACCCCGACTTCACCGAGACCATCGGCGCCGTCCAGCACCTCGCCCTGTCCGTCGACGCCGAGCACTTCGCCGCCATCAAGGCCAAGCTCGACGCCGAGGGCATCGACTACCTCGGCCCCGACCGCGGCGTCGACGACAGCCTCTACGTCCGCGACCCCAACGGCATCGGCCTCGAGTTCTACAACGAGGCCTTGGGCGTCTTCAACGGCGAGTCCCTGCACCTGGACGACTCCGCCGGCTGAGCGCCGAACGGAAAAGCGGCCCCCGGCGCGGTTGCGTCAGGGGCCTTGCCGTGGCGTTCCGTCCGCGCCGCTTTGACCGTCCACAATGGAGCGATTGAATCTGGTGTACGGTGAATGGACACGGTGTGCTCGCTCACACCATCTCCCGGTGAGTTGGTTACCCCGGGGTTCCCTCACCACTCCAGAGTGCCGTCTTCCGTGACCCCGTTCCGGTGCCCGACCATCGTGACAGCCCCGAACGACGGGGCGTGCACGAACTTCCTTGGGAGATCACGGTGCCAGTAGTCACGGTTCTGCAGGGCCCCCGCGACATCGAGCTCAAGCGGGACCTCGTCAACAAGATCACGGAGGCGTTCGTCGACGCCTACGGCCTGCCGGCCGACACGGTGCAGGTGTGGATCACCGAGGTGCCCGCCGAGAGCTGGGGTGTCGCGGGCACGCTCATCGCGGACACAGTGAAGAAGTAGTCCAAGCCTGTGTGATTGGGGGAACCCCAGATGTCCACGAGTACCACCACCCGTCCGGGGCTGGGACTGCTCACCATCGCGGTGGCCTGCATCCTGCTGCCGGTCTCGCTGGCCGGCCCCTCGGTCGCCCTGCCGAGCATCAGCGCGGCCCTGCACGCGGACCTGACCTCGATGCAGTGGGTGATCAACGGCTACGACCTGACCTTCGCCGCCTTCATGCTGGCGCTGGGCAGCCTCGGCGACCTGGTCGGCCGCAGGCGGATGTTCCGCGTGGGCATGGCGGTGTTCTCCGCGGCCTTGCTGGTCTCGTCGATCGCCCCCAGCACCCTGGTGCTGGACCTGGCCCGAGGAGCCGCGGGCATCGGCGCGGCCGCCGTGTTGACCTGCGGTGTCGCCTGCCTGTCGACGCTGTTCGACTCCGACGCGGCCAGGGCCAAGGCGTTCGGTGTGTTCGGCACGGCGGTCGGCTGCGGCCTGGCCTTCGGCCCGTTCCTGTGCGGTGAGCTGAACTCCCTGCTCGGCTGGCGAGCGGTCTTCTACGTCCCGGCGCTGATCGGCGTCCTGGTCCTGCTGGGCACCTCGGTGATCGGCGAGTCCCGCAACCCGAACGCCGGCAAGATCGACTGGGCCGGCACGGCGACCTTCACCCTGGCCCTGTTCGCACTGATCCTGGGCCTGCTGGACGGCCCGCAGGAGGGCTGGACGAGCCCGCTGGTGCTGGTCTGCTTCGCGGCCGCGGTGGTCCTGATCATCGCGTTCGGCATCGTGGAGAAGCGCCAGGCCCACCCGATGTTCGACCTGTCCCTGCTGGGCCAGCGCCGCTACGCCAGCCTCTGCCTGGCGATCGTGGCCCTGGTCTTCGGCTTCACCCCGCTGCTGGTCTACCTGCCGACCTACTACAGCGCGGTGGACGGCATGTCCGCGCAGCAGACCGGTCTGCTGCTGATGATGCTGACCCTGCCCACCCTGGTGATGCCGCTGGTGACCGGCTACCTGGCCCGTTGGATCTCGGTCCGTGTCCTGGTCCTGGTCACGGTGGTGCTGACCGGCCTGGGCGTGGCCTGGCTGACGGTGCTGCACCCGGGTTCCAGCGCGATCGAGGTGCTCGGCCCGTACCTGACGATCGGCATCGGGATCGGCATCAGCTTCGGCGTCATGGACGGCGCGGCGGTCGGCTCGGTCGAAGCGGGCCGGGCGGGCATGGCGGCCGGCATGTTCAACACGATGCGGCTGGGCGGTGAGGTCATCGGCATCGCGGTCGTCGGCACGATGCTGGCCGGTCTGACCAGCTCGGGCCTGGCCGGCAAGGTGTCCAATCCGCGGCAGGTCGCCGACCTGGTCAACCAGGGTGACATGGCGACCCCGGCCGGCTCGGTCCCCGCCGGTCCGGCCAGGACGGCCTTCGAGAACGTGGTCAGCGGCGCCTACACCGACGCCCTGCACACGGTCCTGTGGGTGCTGGCCGGGCTGTGCGCCCTGGCCGCGCTCGCCCTGCTGGTGCTGGATCGCCCGGGCAAGGCCGACGCGAGCGCGCCGGCTGCCCCGGCGGTGGAACTGGATCCCGTTCCCGCCGAGTGAGTCGCGGCGCCCACCGGTGCCCCTTGTCGCTTCCCCCGTGGCGACAAGGGGCACTTTCCTTTGTCCCACAAAGCGAGAAAAGCCCTCGTGTCCGCCGTGGACACGAGGGCTCGCACGTCCGGGGGTCAGCCGGCGAACGAGTTGGACGCCGACACCAGCCGGTGCACGACGTCGACGTACTTGGCGCCGAACGGACTCGCGAACAGCTCCGCCCTGCTGGCGAAGTCCAGCTTCTGCAGCACACCGCTGACGTAGTTCTTCACGGTCTGGCGGGCCAGGCACAGCCGGGTGGCGATCTCGTCGTTGGAGAACCGCATCAGCACCAGCGACAGGATCTCCCGTTCCCGAACCGTCAGGTTGGCCACGATCGCGGAGAACTCGCTGTCGGTGGCCGTCCGGTCCCGCAGGTTCGCGCCGAGGAACCAGATCGGCTGGGAGTCCACGACGGTCTCGATCGCGGACAGCACGAGTTTCAGGTCGGCTGTCCGGTGCACGAAGCTGTCCGCTCTGCTGGAGATGCACTCGGCGACGATGTCGGGGTCGTTCGAGCTGGACAGCACCAGCACCAGCGGGGGCGACGGCAGCGCCTTGGCCTTCTGACACAGGCGGATCCCGTCCCGCCGCGCCGTCAGGTCGACATCGGTGATGACCAGGTCGACCTGGCCGTCCGAGCACCGGGCGAGCGCCGCGTCGGCGGTGTTCACGCACTGCACCGAGGCGGCGGTCCCGCTCCGCAGCAGCAGGTCCCGCAGGGTCGCCTGAACCATTGGGAAGGGGTCGACGACGAGAATCGTGTTAAGGGATTGTAAATAAGGTGGAAAAGTGTCCATCGGTACTCCCCCATATTTAACTAAAAGGATCTTCGCGCCGCTTCCCCATGTGCCTTGCCGAGGGTGTCACTGCGGGTCGTGAACGCTCTCGGTAATCGGCAACAACGACGCGTCTTTAGTTGTGCGCTTGACTCTATAGAGGGTCGCACTGTTGTGGTATCAAATAGCGTGTGAACCCTGTCACAAGGTAAGGACATATTTACTTTCAGGGGTTAGGCCCCGCCTCGGATTGGTCACGGGAACTGCGGCGGACGGCGTAATCGACCCTTGGGTCAGTACTGTCGGTCCTGGTCAGGGGGCAAACTTGGTACCGGTGGTCACTGTCGTGGTATCCCGGCGCCACTTAGGGTCATTGTCGTCGCGGAGCGTGCGACAACGGTCGCGAAACGCGGTTGGACCTTTGCCTTTCCGCGATTCCAAATCAGGCAGGACATCGATGAACAGGTTCACGGGGCGAGTCGCCCTTGTCACCGGGGCGAGTCGCGGAATCGGCCTCGCGGTCGCCAGCAGACTGGTCGCGGAAGGCGCGAGCGTCTGCGTGACGGCCAGGGGCGCGGAACCGCTGGCCCGGGCCGTCGCCGAATTCGCCTCTTCGGGCAGAGTTCTTGCCGTTGCGGGCAACGCGGCGGACCCCGCGCACCAGGACGAGGTTGTCACCAGAGTTCTCGACGAGTTCGGCCGGCTGGATGTCGTGGTCAACAATTCCGCGGTCAACCCGGTGTACGGCCCGGTGCTCGAACTCGACGACGACGCGGTGCGCAAGGTCTTCGAGGTCAACCTGCTGGCGCCGATCGGCCTGGTCCGTCGGGCGCACAAGGCGTGGCTGGGCGCCAACGGCGGCTGCGTGGTCAACATCGCGGCGCTGGCCGGCCTGCGACCGATCCGCGGCATCGGCGCGTACGGCGTGAGCAAGGCGGCGCTGATCCGCCTGACCGAGCAGTTGGCGATCGAGCTGTCCCCGTCGGTCCGCGTCAACGCGGTGGCCCCGGCGGTCGTGCGCACCCGCTTCGCCGCGAAGCTGTACGAGGGCAAGGAAGCCGAGGTCGCCGGCGGCTATCCGCTGCGGCGTCTCGGCGAACCCGACGACATCGCCGGCGCGGTCGCCTACCTGGCCTCCGACGACGCCAGCTGGATCACCGGCCAGACGGTCGTGGTGGACGGCGGTCTCACCCTGAGCGAGCCGGCCTGATGTCCGTCCTCGACGTCGACCGGCTGCGGCCCTGGCTCGCCGAGCACGTCCCCGGCCTGGACGCGGCGACCGCCACGGCCCGTGAGATCACCGGCGGCCGGTCCAACCTGACTGTCGAGATCGCCGACGGTGTCACCTCGGTGGTGCTGCGCCGGCCGCCGCTGGGGCACGTCCTCGCGACCGCGCACGACATGGGTCGCGAATTCAGGGCCATGGCGGCGTTGACCGACTCGCCGGTCCCGGTGCCGGCGCTGCTCGCGTACTGCGACGACACCGCTGTGCTCGGGGCGCCGTTCTACGTCATGGCCAAGGCGCCGGGCGCGGTCTACCGGACCGACGCCGATCTCGCGGGCCTGTCCGGCCAGGACGGCGTCCGCGTCGGGCACGCGCTCATCGACACGCTGGCCGACCTGCATTCCTTGTCGTGGCAGGAGATCGGGCTGGCGGACTTCGGCCGGCCGGACGGCTACCTGGACCGTCAGCTGCGTCGCTGGGCCCGACAGCTGGCGGCTTCCCGCACCCGCGAGTTGCCCGGAATCGACGAGCTGGCAACGGAACTGGCCCGCCGGCGACCGGAATCCGGTCCCGCCACGCTCGTGCACGGCGACTACCGCATCGACAACGTGCTGCTGACGCCCTCGGGCGAGGTCGCCGCGGTGCTGGACTGGGAGCTGGCCACGCTCGGCGACCCGCTCGCCGACCTCGGCACGTTCTGCATGTACTGGGACGGGTTCGCCGGCCTCGGCCTGACCGTGCCACCCTCGCCGGGCAGCAGGCCCGGCTGGCCCGGCCGGGACGACCTGATCGCCCGGTACGCGCGGCGGTGCGGCCGGCCGGTCGACGGCCTGGGCTGGTACCTGGCCTTCGGCTACTACCGGATCGCGGTGATCCTCGAAGGTGTCCACCGCCGGCAGATCCAGGGCATGGCGGCCGGCGCCGGCTTCGAGAGCGTCGGCGCCGCCGTGCCCGAACTCGTCAGTCGCGGACTGGACGCCATGTCCGCAGCCAACATCAGTGGAGGAAGACGATGACCGAACTGACCGTCGACCGGGTGGGTCTCGCATTCGAGGCGCTCGGCTCCGGCGACCGTGGGAAGATGCTGGAGTACTGGGACGCCGACGTCCGGTTCGAAATCCCCGGAAACCACGCGCACGCCGGCTGGTATGAGGGGCTGGACGCTTTTCTGGGCTTTCTCGGCACGGTCGGCAGGTTCTCCGACGGCAGCTACCGGGCCGAGAATGTCGTGGTGCTCGTGAACGCCACCGCCGGCTACTCGGTGGACATCAACAAGAACTGGGCGACCCGCGCCGGCGCGCCGGCCGACAGCACGTCCCCGTACGACCGGCTGGAGGTCGACGCCGCCCACATCCTGCGCTGGGAGAACGGCAAGATCGTCGAGGGCCGCGGCGTGATCCTCGGCGACGGGCTCACCACATCGTCGCTGTGGTGGTCGGCGATCAACGCGGACGGCAGCCGCAACGACGTTTCCTGACACATTCGGTGACACCGGCCCGTTCGTTTTCGACGAACGGGCTCTCGGTGTATCCGGAATATGTGGGCGTACTCGCGGTACCGAACGGAAGGAGGGATCGGTACTGCCCGTACTACGGAAGTTCCGGTGTTTTCACTAGTCTCTCAACTATGGTGGACAATGATCCCGCTGTCGTGACGGGAATCGGCGTGATGCTGCCGAACACCACGACCGTTGAGCAGTTCTGGACCAATGTCTCCGGTGGTCGTTCCCAGGTCGGTGCGCTGACCAGGTTCGAGGGGCTACCGGTGCACGCGGCCGCCGAGATCACCGGGTTCGAGCACCGGGCGCACCTGCCGACGCTCGCCGACGCGCACGCTCGCAAGTACTCCCGCGAGGTGCTGATCACGATGTCCGCGGTCGAACAGGCCCGCCGCGACGCCGGCCTGCTCCAGTCCGATGTGGACCCCCGACGGCTCAGTGTGGTGCTGTCCTCCTCCCGCGGCCCCCTGTCCTGGTGGACCGCCGCGATCCGCGGCGAGGACAAGGGGGCCTTCGCCGACAAGGGCGCGATGTTCCGCGGCCTGCCCGGCTGCCCGGCGTCGCTGTCGGCGATCCACACCGGCGCACAGGGGCTGGTCACCACGGTCAGCAACGCGTGCGTCGGCGGTCACCAGGCGATCGGCATCGCGTTGCGCGAGCTGCGCGCCGGGGCCAGCGACGCCGTGCTGGTCGGCGGGCACGAGTTCCCGATCCTGCCCGAGGTCGCCAAGTGCTATCTGGCGCTGGGCAAGGGAGTGCTGTCGGGTGAACGCGACGACCCCGCGAACGCGGTGCGGCCGTACAACAGCGACCGCGAGGGTTTCGCGCTCGGCGAGGGCTCCGTGGTGCTGTGCCTGGAGCGCCGGTCGCACGCCCTGCGGCGGGGCGCCCGCGTCTACGCCACCGTGCTCGGACATCGCTCGTTCAACGAGGCCGACCACCCGACCACGATGGACCTGACGGGCAAGGTCACCGCGGGCGTGATCTCCGACGTGCTCGACGACGCCGGCCGCACCGCGGGCGAGGTCGACTACTTCTGCTCGCACGGGACCGCGACCCGGTACAACGACCTCGCCGAGTCCCGAGCCCTCAGAGCCCTGTACCAGGACCGCTCGCCCGGCCAGCTGCCGCCGATCAGCTCCAACAAGCCGATCTACGGCCACACCTTCGGCATCGCCGGCATCATCAACGTGGCCGCGACCAGCCTGATGCTGCACCACCAGCGCATCGCGCCGACGATCAACCTGAACAGCCCCGACCCCGAGTGCGACCACGACCACGTCGCGGAGGGCGTGCGGGAGGCCGACCTGGATCTCGCGGTGTCCCTGTCGTTCGCGTTCGGCAGCCAGACCTCGGTGGTCGCGCTGGGGGCGGCGGCATGAGACCGATCATGGCAGCCGACGTCGACGACCTGGTCCGGCACTTCGTCCGGCCCGGCGAGCACCTGCACCTGGCGGCGACGCAGTCCCGCCCGAACGCGCTGACCTACGCGCTGTGCCGGGTCTTCGGCGACACCGGCCACTTCACGATCAGCACCACCGCCGTGCACACCAGCGCGCACGCGCTGACGATCGCCGGCGCGGTGGACCGGATGATCGCCGGCTTCGTCGGCGACACCTACCCGTCACCCCGGCCGAACCCCCTCTACGCGCGGCTGGCGCAGGGGGAGCCGTTCACCTTCGAGGCGTGGTCGCTGCTCAGCTACGTCCAGCGCCTGATGGCCGGCGCGATGGGGGCGCCCTACGCGGTCACCGGCTCGCTCGCCGGCACGGATCTGGCCGTGGGCAAGGGGAACGACCTCGTCCGGGTGCCCGATCCCGCCGATCCCGAGCGCGAGGTCACGCTGGTCAGCGCGTTGCGGCCGGACCTGACGCTGGTGCACGGGGCGTGCGCCGACGACGCGGGCAACATCGTGTTGTTCGCGCCGCTGGGGGAGGGGCCGTACGCGGCCTACGCCGCCAAGCGGGGTGTGCTGGCCTCGGTGGAACGGATCGTGTCGACCGAGGAGGTGCGCGCGATGTCCGACCGCGTGGTCATTCCCGGCCAGCGGGTCCTCGGCCTGTGCGAGGCGCCGCTGGGTGCGCACCCGCAGTCGCTGCGAGCGTCCGATGTGGACGGTGTGGCGGGCTACCTCGAGGACTACGCGTTCATCGAGGAGATCGTGAACCGCTGCGGCGCCGACGAACGCGGCCGGGAGTGGTACGCGGAGTGGGTCACCGGGGTCGGTTCGCACGCCGGCTACCTCGACAAGCTCGGCAGCGAGCGCATCGAAGCCCTGACGAATCCGAAGCCGTTGCCACGCAGGCAGATCTGTGTCGACGAGCCGCCGACACAGCAGGAGCGCCTGATCGTGCTGGGTGCGCGAGCCGTCGCCGAACGCGTCCGGTCCGGCGGGTACGACACGCTGCTGGCCGGTATCGGGTCCTCGCACATGGCCGCCTGGCTGGCCGCCGGCATGCTCCAGCACGACGGCCACGACGTGAAGATCACCGCGGAGCTCGGCGCGTACGGGTTCACGCCCGAGGCCGGCGACGTCTTCCTGTTCAGCCTCCGGCACGCCGCGCGGGCCGAGGCGCTGGGCGGGGTCACCGAGATCCTCGGCGGCATGGTGTCGGCCAACCCGAGGGCGCTCGGCGTGCTCGGTGCCGCCGAGATCGACGAGAGCGGCACGATCAACACCAGTCTGTCCGGCAGTGGCCGGTGGCTCACCGGTTCCGGCGGCGCCAACGACATCGCGTCCAGCACCGACTGCGTCGTGATCGCCTCGGCGTCGCCGCGCCGGTTCGTGCCGACGGTCCACTACCGGACGAGTCCTGGCGACCGGGTGATCGAGGTGGTCAGCCAGTTCGGCCGATTCGTCCGTGCGGACATGGGTTTCCGGCTGACGAACTGGCTGCCCGACGACGGCGAGCAGGTGCCGGACCAACCCGATGCCCTGACCCGGCTGGCAACCGAGGCGGTCGCCGCGAACACCGCGTGGCAGCCGCTGGTCGATGACATCACCGTCGAGAAACCGATCACCGCCGACGAGCTCGCCGCACTGCGCGCGCTCGACCCCGACGGTCGCTACCGCTGAGAACAACTCTGATGAGGAGCCCCATACCCATGCAGGGACAGACCTGGGTCGGCAGCGGCCTGAAATTCACCGGCATCGGCCACTACTACCCGCGCACGAAAATCGTGCACGAGGGCGAGGTGACGATCGGCGGCCGCACCTACACCCAGGCCGACGTCGACGGCCTGGGCGTGCGCGGTCTGCACCGGGCCGACGAGGACGAGACGGTGGAGTTCATGGCCACCCGGGCCGCGACCAACGCGTTGGCGAAGGCCGGTCGCGAGGCCGGCGAACTCGACCTGGTCGTGGTCGCGAACTGGACCGATCGGCAGTGGATCCCCGAACTCGGCCCGGCGGTCGCCGCGAGCATGGGCGCCACACGGGCGCTGGCGTTCGATGTCTGCGGCGCCTGCACGGGTTTCGTGCACGGCGTGCAGGTCGCCGCGTCGATGCTGGTGGCCAACCAGGCGTGGCAGCGCTGTGTGGTCGTCGCCGCCGACCGGTTCACCCGGCGCGCCCGGGTGGGCACCCGTGGACAGTTGGTCTTCGGTGACGCCGCCGGCGCGGTCGTGCTGGAGAAGGGCGAGCAGGAGCCGGCCGGCCTGTGGGACTCGGTGCTCGGCTGCGACGCGTCGGAGGCCGACACCGTCGCCGCTCGCGACGGCTGGCTGCGGCCCAAGCCGGAGCTGATCGACCTGGCCGTCCGGTCCAGCCTTTCGGTTGCCGACAACCTGTTGCAGCGCAACCAGATCAAGGTGTCCGATGTGGACTGGCTGGTGCCCCACCCCGGCAACGACGCCATCCACAAGGGCGTGCGGGACGGGCTGGACCTGCCCGTGGAGAAGTTCCTGACCAACTTCGCCGAGCGCGGCAACACCGGCTGCGCGTCCATCCCGATCTCGCTGTCGGAGTTCACCGAGTCCGGCGTGCTGCGCGCGGGCGACCTGGTGCTGTCGACCGCGGTCGGTTCGGGTTGGTACTACGGCGGCCTGGTGTTCCGGCTGTGAGCGAGGCGACCGTGACCACAGTGGACAATCCTGTGCTCGTGGTGGGCGCCGGCCCGGTCGGGCTGGTGGCGGCCTGCGAGTTGGCCCGTCGGGGCGTGCCGGTCCGTGTGATCGACCGGTCCCGGACCCCGGTCGCCCAGTCCAAGGCGATCATCGTCTGGCCGCGGACCCTGGAACTGCTCGCCGGGCTGGGCATCGCCGACGAGATGGTGGCCGCCGGTCACCAGCTGGACGGGGTTCGCTTCCATTCCAACGGTTCCGTGCTCGGCTCGGTGACCGTCTCGCAGCTGCCGGACAGTCGGTACAACCACGTGCTGATGCTCCCGCAGTGGGAGACCGAACGTTTCCTCCAGGCCCGCTACGCCGAACTGGGCGGCGTGATCGAGTGGGGCGCGGAGCTCACCGATCTGTCGCAGGACGACGACGGCGTGACCGTCACACTGGCCACGAAGGACGGTCCGGTCGAGAAGGCGGTCGTGTCGTGGGTGGTCGGCGCGGACGGCGCGCACAGCACCGTGCGCAAGCTGGTGGGCATAGAGTACACGGTGCACACCCCGAACATGACCTTCGCGATCGCCGACGCGCCCGTCGCCGGCCCGGTCGACCAGCGGTATCTGCACTACTGCTACTCGGCCAAGGGCGCCATCGGCGTCGGCCCGCTCGGTGACGGCGTCTTTCGGTTCGCCGTCAACGTGAAGGATGGGCAACAGCCGGACCGGGAGTTGTTCCAGGCCGCGCTCAACGATCGTGCCGGCGGCATGGGCACGGTCGGGGAGCCGAAGTGGAGCGCGCTGTTCCAGGTGCGGTGCGCCACGGCCGACCGGTTCCGCGCCGGGCGGGTCTTCCTCGCCGGGGACGCCGCCCACGTGGTCAGCCCCGCAGGCGGACAGGGGCTGAACACCGGCATCCACGATGCCGTCAACCTCGGCTGGAAGCTGGCCGGTGTCGTCAACGGCCAGCTGCGCGAACGGATCCTGGACAGCTACCACGAGGAACGGCACGAGGCCGTGCGCCGGGTCAGCGCGGTCACGGACAAGCAGACGAGGTGGGGCCTGATCACCGACCCCGCCAAGGTTCTCGTGCGCGACCTGCTCGCCCGTGCGGCCGCGCTGACCGGTGTGCTGCAACGGCTGGCGACCCCGCTGTTCTGTCAGACCGACCTGCACTACGGACCCGCGTTGGCGTGGTGGAAGCTGTTGCGCTACCCGGCGATCCGGGTCGGCGGCCGGCTGCCGTACCTGGCCGACGAGTGCGGGGCGAGCCCACTGCCGACGCTCGTGCTCAGCCCCGGCGCGGAGAACGTGCCGGCGACGCTGCCGTACACCCTGCCGGTCAAGCAGTTGCCCGCCGGCCGACTCGCTTCGCTGCTCGGCCCGGCCAAGGCGCTGCTCGTGCGCCCGGACGGCCACATCCTCGCCGTCGCGCCCGCCGACCGCCCCGAGGCGCTCGTGCGAGCCCTGCGGCCGGTGCTCACCGATGGCGCGACGATCCTGAAAGGACGGACGAGATGAGTGACTTCCGCCAGGGAATGGCGATCTGGACCGACTTCGGCGGCGTGCTCACCCCGCCGGTCGCCGAGACCTTCCGCAGCTTCTCCGACCGGTTCGGCGTGCCGGAACACGCGTTGAAGGAGGCCATGAAGGAGGTCGGCCGCTCCTACGGCACCGACTCCATGGGGCCGCTGGACATCCCCCTGGTCGACGAGCAGACCTGGGCCAAGCAGGTCGAGGACGTGCTGTCCGAGCAGTACGGCGTCATCGCCGACCTCAGCGACTTCGGCGAGAACTGGTTCCACGGCCGGCCGGCGAACCGGGCGTGGGTGGCCTACCTGCGCACCGCCCGCCAGCGCGGGGTGTTCGTGGGCATGTTGTCCAACATGCCGCCGGCCTGGGAGCCGCAGTGGCGGCGGATGGTGTCCGAGGACCTGTTCGACGCGGTCGTGGTGTCGCACGACTCCGGTTGCCGCAAGCCGGAGCAGGCGATCTACGAGCTGGCCGCGCGGCGTGCCGGCCGCCAGCCGCACGAGTGCGTGCTCGTGGACGACCTCGCGGTCAACTGCGAGGGCGCGCGGGCGGCCGGCTGGAACGCCGTGCTGTTCACCGACACCGCGAAGGCCGCCGAGGAGATCGAGGATCTGCTCGCGCTGGCGCCCGTCGAATGATGACCTGGGGGAGACAATGACCACGATCGCCACCGAACGCCTGAGCACCGACCGCACCATCGCCAAGGGCCTGGTGCACCGCGTCGCGTTGGAGGAGGTCTTCCTGACCGACTTCCGGTCCGTGCCGGACGGCGGTTTCCTCGCCACGGCACGACTTCCGCGTTCCCACGCGTACTACAACGACCACACCAACCACCCGGCGACGCACGACCCGCTCGCGGTGTTCGAGTGTGTGCGGCAGATGCTGTTGTGCGCGCTGCACCTGCACCACGACGCGCCGGCCACGATGAAGTCGATCACCGCCACCTGCGGTCTCGACATCGCCGACCCGCTCGCGCTCGTCGTCGACGGCTATGACCTGGACCTGTTCGGGACTGTCGTCACGCACAAGGAGCGCGACGGCGTGACAACCAGGGTCGTGCACTCCGTGGACGTCAGGCTCGGTGACCGTCTCATCGGGACGGTCACAGTGGACACCGCGCAGAAGGATCCCGAACGCTACGAGGCACTGCGCATGACCTACCGCGACAGCAGGCCGCCGCAGTCCGATGCGCTGATCGACACCGAGCCGGTGTCCAGGGTCGCGCCCTACCTCGTCGGCCGGTGCGACTCCGACAACGTCGTCCTGCTCGCGCCGCGCGTCGAGCAATCGGCGTTGGTCGCCGGCCTGCGGGTGCCGGTGTCCAACCCCGGCATGTTCGACCACGCCCACGACCATGTGCCCGGTCCGGTGATGATGGAGGCCGCCCGCCAGGCCGGCACGCTGCTGGCCGGTGAGCTGTACGGGCACGCGTCCAGCAAGACGGTGCTCACCGGCCTGACCGCGACCTACGCCCGGTTCGCCGAGCTGGACAGCCCGATCACGGTCACCGCACAGGCGGGAGCCGCCATGACCGACCCGATCACGGTGCGGTTCGCGCAGGGGGGCGAGATCGCCGCCGACATGACGATCACCTTGGGCAGCACGGTTTCTCGGCGGGGCGAATGAGATACCGGCAGCCGCTGTACCTCAGCGCGCCCACCGCACGGCTCGGCGAACGGTCCGAACCCGTCGCCGACGCCGTGGCCGCCGGCAGCATCAAGGCCGAGGTCGCCGAGAAGTACGGCTACACGGCGTTGACCGCGACCGAGCTCGCGCCCGTCGAGCTCGCCGAGCGGGCCGCGCTCACCGCGCTGGCCGACTCCGGTGTCGCCGCGACAGAACTGGACCGGGTGTTCCACGCGTGGACGTACTTCCAGGGCCATGACTTCTGGTCGCCGGCGCACTACGTGGCGTCCAGGATCGGCGCCGTCAACGCGGTTCCCATGGGCATCCAGCAGATGTGCAACGGCGGCATGGCCGCGGTCGAGACGGCCGCGCGGGAACTGGTCGCGGATCCCAGCCTCGGCCCGGTGCTGGTGACGACCGCGGATCGGTTCGCGCCGCCGGGATTCGACCGCTGGGGCGGTGATCTCGGCGTCTGCTACGGCGACGGCGCCACAGCTGTCGTCATCGACCGCGTGCCGCACGGGCGTTCGGTTCGTCTGCTGGCAACCGAAACCGTGGCGGCGGCGCAGCTGGAGGCCATGCACCGCGGCGACCTCCCGTTCACCGCCGCGCCCGTCAGCGGATCGCAGACCCTGCGGCCGGGGCTGACCAAGAGGCAGTTCAACGAGAGCCCGCGGCGGGTGGACCTGGCCAAGATCGCCCACGACGCCCTGGTCACGGTGCTGACCAAGGCATTGGCCGACGTCGCCGAGACCATGGTCGCGGGGGTCGCCCTGCCCCGGCTGTCCCGCAACGGACTGGACGAGGTCTACCGGCCGGCGATCGACGAGATCACCCCGGCGACCGTGTTCGACCTGGGCACGGCCACCGGGCACCTGGGCGCGGGCGACGCCGTGGCCAACCTGGCCGACCTGCTCGCCGCGGACCCGTGGTCCGAGGGCGAGCTGTTCCTGCTGATCAGCGCCGGCGCCGGGTTCACCTGGTCCGCCGCCGTCGTCGAGGTGGTCTGAGTGCTCAGCGATCTGTTCTCGGTGCGGGACAAGGTGGCCGTGGTCACCGGGGCGTCCAGCGGCATCGGCAGTCGGTTCGCCGAGCTGCTGGCGCTGCGCGGCGCCCGGGTCGTGCTCGCGGCCCGCCGCGCCGACAAGCTGAAGGACGTCGCTCAGCGCTGCCCCGGCAGCATCGTGGTCCAGTGCGACGTCGTGTCCGAACAGGACCGCCGTGAGCTGGTCAGCACCGCGGTGGCCGAGTTCGGACGGATCGACGTCCTGGTCAACAACGCCGGCGTGTCCACGGTGGTCCCGGCCCGGGACGAGTCCGTCGACGGCTTCGCCGACGCGGTCGCGGTGAACCTGACGTCCACCTTCGCGCTCTGCCAGGCGGCGAGCCGGGTGATGTCCGGCGGCGCGTCGATCGTCAACGTGGCGTCGATCTACGGCCTGGTCGCCAGCGGCAGCCTGCCGCAGGCCGCCTACGCGGCCAGCAAGGGCGGTGTGGTCAACCTGACCAGGGAGTTGGCCGCGCAGTGGGCGCGGGAGGGGATCAGGGTCAACGCCCTGTGCCCCGGGTGGTTCCGTTCGGAGATGACCGCGTCGATGCTCGACGACGAGAAGGGCCGCAACTGGATCACCCGTCGGATCCCGATGGGACGGCCGGGCGACCAGCGGGAGTTGGACGGCGCCCTGCTGTTCCTGGCCAGTGACGCCAGTTCCTACGTCACCGGCGCCACCCTGGCGGTGGACGGCGGTTACACGGCGATCTGAACTCCGAACACCACCGGGCCGGCACACCCTGTGTGCCGGCCCGGTGGTGTTTCAGCGATAGCGTTTGAGCTCGTTGCGGGCCAGCGATCGGCGGTGCACCTCGTCGGGGCCGTCGGCGAACCGCAGCGTGCGGGCGTGCGCCCACAGTTCGGCCAGCGGGAAGTCCTGGCTCACGCCGCCGGCGCCGTGGGTCTGGATCGCCTTGTCGATCACCCACTCGGCCATCGACGGCGTGACGATCTTGATCGCCTGGATCTCGGTGTGCGCGCCCTTGTTGCCCACGGTGTCCATCAGCCAGGCCGTCTTGAGCACCAGCAGCCGGGCCTGCTCGATCCGCACCCGCGCCTCGGCGATCCACTCCCGCACGACGCCCTGCTCCGCGAGGGGCTTGCCGAACGGCGTGCGGTTGTGGGCGCGGGCGCACATCAGGTCGAACGCCCGCTCGGCCATGCCGATCAGGCGCATGGCGTGGTGGATGCGACCGGGACCGAGGCGGGCCTGCGCGTTGGCGAAGCCGTCGCCCTCGGCGCCCAGCAGGTTGTCCACCGGCACCCGGACGTCGGTGAACTCGATCTCGGCGTGACCGCCGTGCGGGCCGTGGTCGTAGCCGTACAACGTCATTCCCCGCCTGACGTGCACGCCGGGAGTGTCCAGAGGGACCAGGATCATGCTCTGCTGGCGGTGCCGTGACGCGCCCGGATCGGTCTTGCCCATCACCACCAGCAGCTCGCAGAGCGGACTGAGCGCCCCGGACGACCACCACTTGCGGCCGTTGACCACGTACTCGTCGCCGTCCCGCTCGATGCGGGTGGCGATGTTGGTGGCGTCGGACGAGGCCACGTCCGGCTCGGTCATGCAGAACGCCGACCGGATCTCCCCGTCCAGCAACGGACCCAGCCACCGCTTGCGCTGGACGTCCGTGCCGACCAGCGCCAGCAACTCCATGTTGCCGGTGTCCGGGGCCGAGCAGTTCAGGGCCTCGGGGGCCAGACTCGGGCTGCGGCCGGTGATCTCGGCCAGCGGCGCGTACTGGAGGTTGGTCAGGCCGGCGCCGAGCTCGTGGTGCGGCAGGAACAGGTTCCACAGCCCGCGCTCACGGGCGTCCTGCTTGAGCTCGTCGATCACCGGCAGCCGCGCCCAGGGGGCGGTGTGGTCGTACTGCTCGGCGAACAGCGTCTCCGCCGGATGGACGCGCTCGTCCATGAACGCCAGCAGCCGGTCGCGCAGGTCCTCGGTGACGCTGTCGTAGCGGAAGTCCATCGCTCACTGACCGACTCGGAGCACGGCCTTGCCCCGGATGCGGCGTTCGCGCAGGTCGGTGAGGATCGCGGAGGTCAGCGACCAGTCCTCGGCGCGGCCGATCTCCGGGTGCAGCCGGTCGGTGTGCACCAGGCGGACCAGGGTCGCCAGGTCGACGCCGTCCGGCTCGTCGCTGTCGGCGTAGTGGAAGTGCCGGACGGTCGCCGACTCCGGGCCGGCGAAGAAGCCGAAGAAGCTGAACGTCGCCGGCTCGCGGCTGGCCTGGCCGAACCAGATGAACTGGCCGCGCTTGCGCAACTTGGCCAGCGCCTGCGGGGCCGACTCGGCGCCCACCGACTCCAGCACGATGTCGTACCGGCCGGTGGCGTCCGCGACGTCGTGCACGACCTCGGCCGCTCCCAGCGCCGTCAGCCGCTCACCGCGTTCCGCGGAGCCGCTGACCGCGGTGACCTCGGCGCCCGAGGCGTGCGCGAGCTCGACGAAGTAGTGGCCGACACCGCCGGAGGCGCCGGTGATCAGGATCCGCTTGCCCACGATGCTGCCGGCCGTGCGCAGCAGGCGGATCGCGGTCAGGCCGGCGAGCGGGAGCGCCGCGGCGGTCTCGAAGGAGACCTCGTCGGGCAGTTCCGCGATCGACGACGTGCGGACCGTCGCCCGTTCGGCCCAGCCGGCCTTCGGCGGGTGGGCGACGACCCTTGTGCCCACGGCCGGACCCGAGCCGTCGGCGGCGGCGACCACCACGCGGCCGGCGATGTCCTTGCCCGGCAGCAGCCCCTCCTTCGGGCGCATCAGCAGGAACATCTCGCCACGGTTGACCGAGAACGCCTCCACCGCGATCACGGCCTCGTCGGGCTGCGGCGCGGGCTCGGGGCGTTCCTGGAAGTGGACCAGCTTCTCCGGGTCGCCGGTGGGCAGGAGGGCTTTCACAGTGGGCTCCTCGACACGATGTGTAACGGCGTTCTCGACCGTAGGAGCGCAGGCCGCGGGCCCGGAAGACGGCACTCCCGGGTGGTGAGGGAACCGCGAGGAAACCCAGCCGGTCCAGCCGCCGGGTCGCACCAGCCAGTGACGTGAGTCACTTCCGCGGCCGGTTAAGAATGCGCGAGGTGGGTCCGTGTCCGGGCGCCGCTGACTACCATGGTGGCCATGGCTGAACAACGGGCTGTGCGGTGGAACATGATGAAGGCTGCCTGCCCGACCCGGCAGGTCATCGACCGGATCGCCAACAAGTGGACCATGATGGTGATCCTGTCGCTCGAGGAGGGCACGCTGCGGTTCTCCGAGCTGCGCGGCCGGATCGAGGGCGTGTCCCAGAAGATGCTCACCCAGACCCTGCGCGGCATGGAGTCCGACGGCCTGATCGAGCGGACCGTCTACCCGACCGTGCCGGTCACCGTCGAGTACACCCTGACCGAGCTCGGCGCGAGCCTGTCCAGCACGATGGACGTCGTGCGGCAGTGGGCGTACGGGCACATCGGTGACATCGAGGCCGCCCGCCAGGACTACGTGCAGCGCGCCGACGAGTCCGACGCCTCCGAGAACTCGGCCAACGCGGTCCGCGCCAGCTGAGCCGGATCCACCGACGTATTTCCGCAGGCCAGCGCCTACGTCCGAGCCGTTGTGGCCAAGCCGGGGTGATCAGCCGAGGTCGCGGAGAAACCCGAGCAGCAGCCGGTTCACCTCGTCCGTCGCCTCCATCTGGACGAAGTGGCCGATGCCGGGCAGCACGTGCACGCCCCGCAGGCCCGGCACCGTCGCCCGCATGGCCCGCACCGCCGATTCGCCGAGCATCAGCTGCACCGGGTCGCGGTCGCCGGTGATGTAGAGGGTGGGCACCGTGACCGGCTCGTCGGGGCGGGCCAGCTTCTCCCGCCAGATGCGGTCGGCCGCCCGGTACCAGTTCAGGCCGCCGGTGAATCCCGTGCGGGCGAAGATGTCCACGTAGACCGCGAACTCCTCCGCCGGCAGCCATGGCCACGGCAGCGGCGGCGCCGCCGGAAGCGCGTCCAGGTAACCGTTTCCCTCACTCCGGCTCCGATAGACCGCCCGGTAGTCGCCGCCTCCGCTCAACGCCCAGAACACCTTGCGCAGGAACGCTTCCGGGTTCGCGTCCAGTTCCCTCTCGGCCACCCCCGGGCGCTGGAAGTAGTGCATGTGGAAGAAATGCCGCGCCGCCACCGCTTCGTACGCCTCCGTCGGCCGCACCGGGCTCGCCGCCGGCCGGGGCACGCTCAGCACCACCAGGCCCCGCACCCGCCCCGGCGCCCACTGCGGCAGATCCCACGCCAGCGCCGCCCCGAAGTCGTGTCCGACGAACACCGCCTCCTCGATGCCCAGCGCGTCAAGCAACCCGATCATGTCCGCCACCGTGCTCCGCCGGTCATACGCCCCCGCGTCCCCCGGCCGTCGGCTCCCTCCGTACCCCCGCATATCCGGCGCGACCGCCCTGAACCCGTGCTCCGCCAACACCGGCAGCTGCCGCCGCCAGCTGTAGGCCAGTCCCGGAAACCCGTGGCACAACACCACCGCCGGCCCCGTCCCCGCCTCCACCACCCAGAGCCCCTCGACCTGCCGCCCGTTCGGGCCCGGTGATCCGGAATCCGCCATGTGGGTTCAGTCCCAGTAGTTGAAGAGCGCTTCGCCCAGGCTTTCGGGCCGCCAGTCAGTCCCCGGTCGCATCCGCCGCCGCGTGGCATGCCCGCCGGAAACCGCGAACGTCCGCCATGCCGTGACGATATCCTCAGTCCTCGAGTCGCCGGAACACCTCGGGAAACGCGCCCGAGTCGTGCAGATGGGCGATCACCCGCACCATCCCGTCGATCCCGGGCTCGCGCACGATCAGCCCGTCCGGACACCAGAAGTACCGCCCGCCAAGGCATTCCCCGCTGTCGGCCCAGCCAGCCAGCAGGCGCTCGACCTCGGCCACGGTGAAGATGGTCGCACTCCACCGCGAGCCGTCGGGTCGGCGAACCTCGGCGTCGACGTCGCAGACCTCGTCGAGATCGTCATCGCCGGCGAGGAAGCTCGCTTCGAACTGCCCGGTGCGGACCCGGTACCACGGCCCGTCCCACCGGCTGGTCACGTCACTGGTCACCGCCAGAGCATGCCAGTCGGAGTCGCTCGTCGGGCGGGAAGACGCCGGTGGCCAGGTACGCGTTCCAGTCGGCCGACGTGAACACGCAGTTGCCGGAGCGGATGCGGTCGAAGCGGCCGGCGGTCATGCGGACCGCCTGCCACAGGGCGATGTCGGCGTCGTGCTCGCGCCGCATGGTGACGCTGCCGTCCCGGTGCAGCATGCAGAACACACCATGGTCGGTGGTCGCGAGCCGGTCCCGCGCCTGGAGGAAGCAGCCGTCGATGTCCTGATCCACCGCCCGGGGCTCGGGACCCCCGATGAGCCGCCAGACGACCGGTGCGCCCAGGAGTTCGCCGACGTGGCGGGACCAGAAGCGGCCATCCCGGGCGTCGGGGGAGGCCACGGTGAGCTCGTCGCCGGTGTAGGGCTCGGTCCGACGGTGCACGGTGTCGACGTGGCGGACGGTGAACTCGTTGGCCACCAACACCACCGAGCCGTCGATCTCGATCGCCATCCGGCCGTAGCGCGGCGAGGCCGACACCGCTGGGCCGAGACGCGCGGTCGGAGGTTCGAACGCGAAGGGCGCATCGGCGACCAGTTCGTGCACCTCGACCACCTCGACATCGCCCGGCCGCAGTCCCAGATGGACGGTCTGCTCCAGCCTGAGGGTGACGGCCCCGGAGTCGGAGCGGGCGGCGTCGAGCAGGAGGCCGTCCTCGAAGCCGTCGCGCTCGTCGAGCCAGGTGTCCAGCGCGGCGAGGTCGCGGATGCGGTCCATCGGGCTACCGTACGGCCGGTTCGAGCAGGGACAGGGTGCGCTGCTGGGCGTCGAGGGCGACGCGGATGCCGGTGGGCATGGGGAGGTTGGGGCCGGCGTGGCCGAAGTCGACGTTGCCGAGGACGGGGATGTCGCGGGGGCCGAGGACGTCGAGGACGATCTCGGGGAGGGTGGGCGAGTCGAGGCCGTCGATGGCGTACGGGACGCCGACGACCATGCCGGCGATGCGGTCGAGGATGCCGGCGTGGCGCAGCACGTGCAGATAGCTCCACACGTATGCCGACAGACCGCCCATTTCCTCCCAGAACAGGACGGCGCCCTCGAACTGGTCGAGGGGGAGGGCAAAACGGGTGGCCTGGTTGAAGACGATGCGGTTGATCACCCCGCCGATGAGCCGGCCCTCGGCGCGGCCGTGGCGCCAGCACTCCCAGGACGGACTGGTGGGCAGCGGGCCGATGGGCGTGGGAGAGGTCAGCAGCCGGGTGTAGAGGTCGGCCAGTTGGGCCTGGCGCGCGGGGGAGGAGGCGGACCAGTGCATGCCGAGCCCACGGGTGGCGAGGTCGGCATGGAAACCGACGAGGCCGGTGCGCGCGTAGAGCACGAGATGCAGCAGTGAGATGTCGCTGTAGCCGAGGATGGGCTTGGGATCGGCCACGACCGCGTCGAAGTCGATCAGGTCGACGTAGCCGAACGCCGTCTGGCCGCCGTCGTGGGCGATGATCGCCCGGACCTCGGGATCACGCAGCAGGGCGTTGAACTCGCTGACGATCTCGGCCGGCGTGGCGGCGCTCCACCAGTGGCTCCGCCCGGCCTCGAGCAGGGGCGCCCGGCGCACGCGGAAGCCCATCCGGGCGAGCACGGCCATCGCCTCGTCGAGATCGGGCTCGTACTCGGCGTGCAGCGGCCCGGACAGCGAGGCGATGACGACGAGGTCCCCAGGCTTGAGGGCCCGAGGTCGAAGCAGTTGCGGCAGCACCGCCGCAGTCTGCCGGCGCCGGCGGCCGCCCGCCACGCATTTACCGTCCCGGCCTCGTGGTGGGAGGCCCCTACTCGGCCGGGAATTCTTCCCGGTTGCTTCCCGGGTCCGTCCCTGGCTCCCGGGCAAGGCGGCCACATAGCGTGCGACGACACCGGAGGGGAACGGGGGCTGTGATGGCGGGTCGTGTCACGCGCACCCTCGTGGTGATCGGCACCGGCTCGCTCGCGAACGCGCTGTGCGACGCGTTCGCCTGCGTGGCAACGGAACCGGTCGAGGTGCTGGTGGTCGGCCGGGACCAGGGCAAGGCCGCGCAGCTGTGTCAGCTGGTCGGTGTACGCGCCGTGCTCGCCCGGTCACCGGTGGTGTTCCACGACGCGGGCTACGAGGATTTGGCCCGGTTGCTGGAAAGTCGGCGGCCGGACGGCGTTGTCGTCTGCGCATCGAGGCAGTCGCCGTGGGAAGGGCCGTCGGCCTGGACGGATCTCCTGGCCCGGGAGGGATTCGGGCTGTCCCTGCCGCTGCACGCGGACATCGCCGCGAGGACCGGCCGCGCGATCATGGCGGCGAGCCCGGAAACCTGGCTGGTGAACGCGTGTTTCCCGGACGCCGTGAACCCGCTGCTTGCCGCTCAGGGCATTCCGGTGATCTGCGGCGTCGGCAACGTGGCGACACTGGCGGCGGCCTTGCAGGCGGCGCTCGGGCTGCCGGACCAGAGCCGGTTGCGGTTGGTGGCTCACCACCTCCATCTGCACGCCCCGGACACCGTCGCCGACGAAGCGCTCGCGTGGCTGGACGGGACGCCGATCGCCGATGTCACAACGTTGTTGGCCGCGCAGCGGTCGGTCGATCGCGCGGCCGCGAACCGCGTCACCGGGCACACGGCGGCGCTACTGCTGGACACACTGCTCACCGGGGACGAGATGGACACGCATGTGCCCGGGCCGAACGGACTGCCCGGCGGCTATCCGGTGCGGATCCACGGCGGCAAGGTGTCGCTGCGCCTGCCCGGCGGCTTGAGCGAGGCCGAAGCGGTCGCCCGTAACGAGAAGTCGGCCACGCGCGACGGCGTGCGGGCCGACTCGGACCTGGACACGCTGCTCAAGCTGCGTGACGAACTGCGCGCCCGCCCCAGCGCCCGTCGGACGGAGAGCCACCGATGATCTCGGACCCGGTGACCGGCAACCTGCTGCTCGACTTTCCCGATCTGATCGCCCAGGCGGTGGCCGAGTGCGTCGACGACCCGTCGCCGGTGACGCGCGACCCGGCGGCCTTCGCGCCCGGCTTCGACCTGCCCGAGCCGGACGCGGCGTTCCGGGCCTTCGCCGCGGCCGCGACGGCGGCGTGGTCGCCCCTGGGCGACTATCGCGGCCACCGGCTGACCTTGCTGGACCTGGCCGGCAATCCCGGCGCCAACACCACCAAAACCTTTGCCTCGCTGCTGATCGTGGCGCGGGCGGTGCAGCACATCCGCCGCACCGGCGAGCCGATCGTGATCTTCTCGCCGACCTCGGCCAACAAGGGCACGGCGCTGCGGGACGCTGTGCTGCGCGCGATCGACACCGGCCTGGTCGCCCCGGAGCAGCTGCGGGTGGTGATCCTCGCCCCGGCGGCCTGCCGGGACAAGCTCCGATCCAGCCGACTCGCCACCGATCCCGGCCTGCGTGCGCTGAATCCGTTGCTGGTGCACGACGGCACGCCGGCGGAGACGGTCAAGCAACTCGGGCGCGAATTCGTTGACACGCATGCTCAGCGGCTCAAGCGCGAGCACGGCCTGAACCTGTGGTTCTCCTTGGCACTGCCCAACTATCTGGTGGCCGACACCGCACGCGCGATGTTCGAGCACACCGTCGATCCGACGGACAAGACTGACACGCCACGGGTGCACGCCCACGCTGTGTCCAGCGCGTTCGGCATGCTGGGCTACCACCGCGGCCGGGCGGTGCTGGAGAAGGCCGGGCTGGCGACCGAGGCCAGCCGCCCGGCGACCCTGCTCGTGCAGCACATGGCCACCCCGGACATGGTGCTCTCGCTGCGGCACGGGAGCTTCGACCGGGGCAATTTCCCTTCCTACGTCGTCGATCCCGAGGCCGGCCTGTTCCATCAGATCGGCGCCGACCCGCACTTCCCGATGGTCACCCACGACCCGGCCGAGGTGCTGGACCCGACCTTCTACACCCGGCGGCCGGCCACGTCGCCGGAGATGAACGCGCTGATCTCCCGGCACGGCGGCGACGGGATCGTGGTGTCGCTGCACGAATGCGTGCAGCGGTATCCGGAGATCCGGGCCCGGCTGGCCGGGCACGAGCGCGGCCTGCCCTCGGACTTCCGCACGCTGCGCGAATGGTCGCTGGTAATGGCGATGACCGGCGTGTTCAACGCCGCCGACCGGGGCTTGCTCGACCGGGGCGCCGACATCGTTGTGCACGGCTCGGGCTGGTACTCCACGGCCGACTACGAGCCGCTCCAGCACACGTCCACTGTGGATACCGTGGCGGATATCGCGGCCGCGGTGGAGGCTGGTGCATGACCGACACCGTCACCGGGCTGTTCGCCCGACAAGTCATGGCGCACCCGGACAATCCCGCGGTGATCGACGACGAGGGCGTGCTCACCTACCGCGAGCTGGCCGCGCGGGCCACGGCGGTCGCGGCGGTGGTGCGGCGGCACAGCGGCGACCGGCCAGTGGGCCTGTTGTGCCGACACGGCGGCGTCATGATCGCCGGTATGCTCGGCGTGCTGCTGGCCGGCCGGCCGTACGTGCCGTTGGACCCGACCTTCCCCGAAGGTCGATTAGCCTACCAGTTAAGCGATTCCGGCGCGGATCTGCTGCTGACCGACGACCCCGGCCATCCCCTGGCCGCCTCCGCGCGGCGCGTGGTGGAGATCGATCCAGTACTGGCCGGAGCGTCCGAAGTGGACATCGAAGGGCCGGCAGGACCGGATGATCTCGCCTACCTGCTCTACACCTCGGGCTCCACCGGCTGGCCGAAGGGCGTCTGGCAGAACCACCGCAACGTGGTTTTCGCCGCCCACAACCACATTCGGAACCGGGCGATCACACCGGCGGACCGGACGAGCGTGCTGACGGCGTTCGGGTTCGACATGTCCGTGACCGACACCTATTCCGCGCTGCTGTCCGGCGCTGCCGCCGCTCCGATCGACATCCGCCGGCACGGCCTGGCCGGGCTCGCCGATCTGCTCGCCGACCGCGGGGTGACCATCTACCACTCCACTCCCACGGTGTACCGGTACCTCGTGGCGAGCCTGGGGGAGCGGCGCCTGTCCGACATCCGGGTCGTGCTGCTCGGCGGCGAGGACGTCACCGCCCGCGATGTCCGCCTGTGCCGCCAGCACTTCGGGTCGGACTGCGTGTTCGTCAACGGCTACGGCGCTACCGAGGTCAGCTTCATCGCGCAGAACCCGATCACCGGGCCGGCGCCTGAGGACGGACCGCTGCCGATCGGCCGGCCCCTGCCGGGGCTGGAGGTCCGGCTCGTCGGTCCGGACGCCCCCGCCTCGGGGGAGATTCTGGTGCGCAGCAAGCATGTCGCCCTCGGCTATCACGGCCGCGAGGACGACACCAAGTTCGGTGTGCTGGACGGCGAACGCACCTACCGGACCGGTGATCTCGCGCGGTGGCTGCCCGACGGCACGCTGGCGTTCCTCGGCCGGGCCGATCGGCAGGTCAAGATCCGCGGCTACCGGGTCGAACTCGGCGAGGTCGAGAGCCGGCTGGCCGACGTGCCGGGCGTGGCCCAGGCGGCGGTGATCGCCCGTCCGGCCGGCCCCCACGGGGAGCTGGAACTGGTCGGCTATGTGGTGACGAGCGGCGACGCCGACACCGGGGCGCTGCGCGATGTGTTGCCCGACTACATGGTGCCGCGGGTCATCGTGCCGCTGGCCGAACTTCCGTTGACGGTCACGGGAAAACTGGACGTGGCCGCGCTGCCCGAGCCTGAGGCGTCGCCGACGGCCGAGCCGGCCGCGGAGCACGACCTGATCGCCGAGGCCTGGCGGCAGGTGCTCGGCCTGCCGTCGGTCGGCCCGGACGACCACTTCCTCGAGGTGGGCGGACATTCGTTGCAGATGGGGCTGGTGCAGCAGCGGCTGGAACGGTCGCTGGGCCGGCGGCTGCCGATGGCGACCCTGTTCGCGTACCCGACGATCCGGTCCCTCGCCGCGCATTTGTCCGGCGCGAGCGAAGGCCCGGAGCCGGTGGCCGGTCGGGCCGCACTGCGCCGCCAGGCCCGCGCGCGAAGAGTGGGCAGGTGACCGAGATGTCCACTGTGGAAGATCAGATCGCCGTGGTCGGCATGGCCTGCCGGGTGCCCGGTGCGCCGGATGTCGACACGTTCTGGCGCAACCAGCTCGACGGCGTCGACTCGATCCGCCGTGGCCCCAGTGCCGATCCGAACTTCGTGGCCGCGTATGGACACCTGGACGGGCTGACCGACTTCGATGCCGAATTCTTCGGCTACAGCGAGGAAGAGGCCGTCCTGATCGACCCGCAGCACCGGCTGTTCCTGGAGGCCGCGCACTCGGCGCTGGTCGATGCCGGTCACCGGGCCGACGGCCGTGCGCTGGTCGGCGTCTACACGGGAATCGGGGCCAACCGGTACTTCCTCGGCCACGTGCTCGGCCGACTGGCCGACTGGGAAGCCGCGATTCCCGGCAGCACGCCCGACTACCTGCCGGCGCGGGTCGCCTACAAGCTGGACCTGTCCGGGCCGGCCGTGGCCGTGCAGACGGCGTGTTCTTCCTCGCTGGTCGCGGTCTGCCAAGCGGCACAAGCGCTCCTGGATTACCGCTGTGATCTCGCGGTCGCCGGTGGGGCGGCGGTCGCCTCGACCCGACAGGACGGCTATCGCCGCACCCAGGGCGATTCCCTGTCCTCGGACGGATTCTGCCGCCCTTTCGATGCCACGGCGACCGGCATGGTGTTCGGCAATGGGGCCGGAGCCGTTGTCCTCAAACGGCTTCCGGACGCGATCGCCGACGGCGACGGCGTGCTCGCGGTGCTGCCCGGCTGGGCGGTGAACAACGACGGCGCGGCGCGGGCCGGGTTCTTCGCGCCCAACCTGGCCGGCCAGACCCGGGTCGTGACGGAGGCACTGGCCGCCGCCGAGCTCGATGCCGACACCATCGGACTCGTCGAGGCCCACGGCACCGGCACGCTGGTCGGCGACGCCATCGAGGTCGCTGCCCTGACAAAGGCCTTTGGCCGCAACGGTTCCTGTGCGCTGCGGTCGGCCAAGAGCGCCATCGGCAACCTCGACGCCGCCGCCGGAGTCGTCGGTCTCATCCGGGCGATCTGCTCGGTGCGGGACGGCCTCATCCCGCCGCAGCTGCATTTCGCCACGCTCAACCCGGAGTTGGACGCGGGGCCGTTCACGATCGACAGCTACACGACGAAGTGGGCGGATGAGCCCCGGCGGGCAGGCGTCAGCTCGTTCGGGCTCGGCGGCACCAACGCCCACGTGATCGTCGAACAAGCCGCCCGAGACCCCGGTGAACGGCCGGCGGCGCCGCGGTTCAACCGCCGGCGGCACTGGCTCGAGCCCACGGAAGGAGCGCGGCCATGAGCGGCGAGCACCTGGTGCCACTGGGCGACACCGGCTGGTCGGTATGGCGGGACGCGGTGCTGCGTGGCACCGGATTCCCGATCGACGGGCTGGCCCGGTTCACCGCGCCGGACTGCGCCAAGGCCGCCGACGCGTTCCTGGCCGGCGACGCCGACGAGCGGCTGTTCGAGGAACGGTTCGAGCAGGCGCTGGCCGCGGGCGCGGCGACGTGCGTGGAGCTGGCCGGCGACCCCCGGCTGCGCGAGGCGATCACGTGGCAGAGCACGACCGCCCTGGTGGTGCTGGACAGCCTGCGCCGGGCCGGCGTCGGCGGCTACCGCAAAAACAGCACCTGGCGGCAGCGGCACCGGCTGGTCGCCAAGTACTGGCAGCGGTACTGCGCCAAGAACGAGACCATCGGGTTTTTCGGCCCCTGCGCCTGGATCACGCTCGATCCTGACGCCCCCGCGCTGACCGCGCGCGTCGGCGAAGGCCTGATCCGCAAGCGGGCGGTGGACTTCGAGTACTGGGCGCTCAATGCCGTCGCGCACTCGCTGGCCGAGGACTCGGCGGTGCGCCGCTGGCTGCCACCCGCGCTGGCCCCGCACCTGACTTTGACCGAACGTCAAGTGCTCCGGCCAGCGTTGCCTCCGGTTCCGGTGTCCACTGTGGATGCCGAGGTGCTGCGTCGATGTGACGGGCGACAGCCGGCCGTGGCGATTGTCGAGGCGCTGGTGGCCGACGGCGTGGTGCGGGGCGAGGACGACGGCTACCTGTTGTTGGACCGGTTGGCCGAGCGGGAACTGTTGACCTGGCGGGGAGATCTGCCGCAGGGACCACAGGCTGAGTCGGTGCTGCGCCGGCTGCTGGCCGGCATCGGCGACGCCGAGACGCGGGCCAGGGCCACCGCCGCCTTCGGCCGGCTGTCCAATGCCCGCGACAAGGTCGCCGAGGCGGCCGGTGACCCCGAGCAGGTCGGCACAGCGTTGGCCGCCGCCGGCGAGGTGTTCACGGAGATCACCGGCAGGTCGGCGTATCGCCATGCCGGACAGTCCTATGTGGGCCGTGGGTTGTGTGTCGAGGACACGACCCGTGACGTCGATGTGGTGCTGGGCGGGCGCTTGCTGGCCGAGCTGGCCGAGCCGATGGCGTTGGTGCTCCAGGCCGCGCGCTGGCTGACCGCCGAACTCGCGCAGGCCTACCGGCGGGCGCTGCGGGACGTGTATGAGGATCTGGCCGCGCAGGGCGAGGTTCGGCTGTCCGAGATCTGGTATCTGGCGCAGGGCCTGCTGTTCGGCGCCGGCGAGCGACCGGTGGACGAGGTGACCCGGGAGTTCAGCCGGCGATGGGCGACCGTGTTCGGCGCGACGTCCGACCATGTGTTGCGGCTGTCCTCGGCCGATGTGGCGGCAGCCGTGCACTCGGTCTTTCCGGCCGACCGGCCGGGGTGGTCGGCCGGTCGGTTGCACAGCCCCGATCTGCTGCTGTGCGCGCAGGACGTGGCCGCGGTCGACCGTGGCGACTTCCTTGTCGTGCTGGGCGAATTGCACACCGCGTGGCAGACCCTGGACGGCGCGTTCCTCACCCGGTGGCACCCGGACCAGCCGGCCCTGGCCCGCGCGCTGGCGGAAGACATTGGCGGGCAACGGATCCTGCCGCTCTACCCGGCGGACTGGCCACGCTACACCGGCCGGCTCTCGCACACCATGGACAGCCCGACCGACCGCCAGCTGGGCTTTGTCGCCGCGCCCGGTGCGGATCCGGACCGGTTGCTGCCGGCGACCTCGGTGCTGGTGCGGCCGGGGCCGGAGGGTGAACCCGTGGCCCAGGCGCCGGACGGGCAGACCTGGCCCTTGCTGGAGATGTTCTCCGCGCTGCTGTCCATGCAGGCGGCGGAGGCGTTCAAGGTCGTCGGCGACGCGCCGCACACCCCGCGAATCATGGTGGACAAGCTGGTCGTGGCCCGCGAGACCTGGCGCACGACCGTCGACGCGACCGGACTCACCGTCCCCACCGGGGATCGGGACCGGTACCTGGCGGTGCGCCGCTGGCAGCGGGAACTCGGCCTGCCGGACCGGGTTTTCGTCAAGCTGGAGGCCGAGGTCAAGCCGTTCTACGCCGACCTGACCAGCCCGGTCTACACCGACCTGCTGTGCGTGATGCTGCGCAGCGCCGGCCAGGGCCGGGTGACCGTCACCGAGGTGCTGCCGGACGTCAACCAGCATTGGCTCCGCGACGCCGAAGGACGGCGCTACTCCAGTGAACTGCGGTTGCACATGGTCGATCCGGCGGCGGCGCGATGACCCTCGGCGAGCTGTTCCTGGCCCAGGCGCGGCGAACTCCGGACGCGGTCGCGGTCCGGCAGTGGGACGTCGTGTTGACGTACCGCGAGCTCGCCGGCCGCGCCGGGGCGCTCGCCCGCGCGTTGCGGGCGGTCGGCGCGGGTCCGGAGGCGCGGATCGGCATCTGCCTGCCGCGGACGCCCGATCTGCTCGTCGCGGTATGGGGTGTGCTGCTGTCCGGCGCTGCCTACGTGCCGTTGGACCCGAGCCACCCGACGGCCCGGCGGGCGGAGATCGCCGCCGACGCCGGGGTCGTTCACGTGGTGGATCACGTGGCCGACGCCGTCCTCGATATGGACGATGTGTCCATCAGCGGCGGGCAGCCCGACGATCTTGCCCACGTGCTCTATACCTCGGGGTCGACCGGGCGGCCAAAGGGCGTGCTCACCACGCATCGCAACATCGCCGAGTTCGCCGCCACCATCGCCGCCCTCACCGGGGTCGGCGCGGGGACAAGGATGTCGGGGATCGTGTCGCCGGCCTACGACGGCTTCACCCTGGACGTCTTCGTCCCGTTGCTGGCCGGCGGATCCGTGCAGCTGGCCGGCGACGCCGACCGGGCCGACGCCGGTCGGCTGGCGGAATTCCTGCGCGAACACGGTGTGACCTGGGCCTTCATCACGCCGGTTCTGTTGCGGTTGCTGGACGGCAGCCGACTGCCGGACCTCCGGGAGGTGCTGACCGGCGGCGAGGTGACCGAGCCCGCCCAGGTCGAGCGCTGGACCGCACCGGGCCGGAGCCTGTGGAACCTCTACGGCCCGACGGAGATCACCGTCGCCGCGACCGCCCAGCGGCTGACCGGCCGCTGGACCGAGCCGCTGCCGATCGGCCGCCCGCTGGCCGGCTACCGGGTGCACCTCGTCGACGACGACCTGCGCCCCGTGCCTGCCGGGACCCCGGGCGAACTCCTGGTCGGCGGGGCGGGCTTAGCCCGCGGTTACCTCGGCAATCCCGCCTTGACCGCCGAGCGCTTCGTGCCCGACCCCTTCGGCCCGCCCGGCTCCCGCCTCTATCGCACGGGGGACATCGCGCTGCGTCGCCCCGACGGAGCCCTGGACTTCCTCGGCCGCCTGGACGCCCAGGTCAAGATCAGCGGCCAGCGGGTGGAACCGGCCGAGATCGAGGCCGTGCTCCGGGAAGCAGTCGGTCAGGTCGCGGTCGAGGCGCTGCCCGGGCCGCACGGGGTGGAGCTGGTCGCGTTTGTGGACGGAGTGTCCAGCGAAGAGGCCCTTCGCGACCACTGCGCTACCCGCTTGACGCCGGTCATGGTGCCGAGGCGCTTCGTGTTCCTGGACCGGCTGCCGGTCGATCCGACCACCGGCAAGGTCGACCGGGCCCGGTTGCGCCGGATAGAGGTGCCGGACGACACCGAGCTGCCGGCCGATCCGGTTGAGCGGCAGGTGGCGGAGCTGTGGCGCGAGGTGCTCGGGACGACACCCCGGCGGGACCAGGACTTTCTGGCTGCCGGTGGGCATTCCATCGCGGTGATGCGGCTGGTCGCGGCGATCCGGGACGGCCTGGGGCGCGACGTCACCGCACAGGACGTCTTCGACGGCCGGACGCTCGCTGGTGTGGCGGAGCGCGTGGCCAAGGCCAATGTGCTGACCAGGACGGAACCACCGGTCGGGACGCCGCCGATGCTGTCGCCGTCCCAGCGCCGGCTGTGGTTCCTGGACCGGCTCGCGCCGGGCAGCGCGGCGTACAACATCCTCTTCGCGGAGCGGCTGACCGGTCAGCTGGATGTGCGCACGCTGGCCGCCGCATTGTCCACTGTGGCCGAACGGCACGACGTGCTGCGGTGGCGGATCACCGACACCGGGGGGATTCCCACCGCGGTGTGTGACCCGCCGGCCGAGGTCTCGTTGCCGGTGGCAGACCTGATCGAGGGGGAGATCCCGGCCCGGCTGGCGGCGGACGTGGGCACGCCCTTCGATCTGACCAAGGGGCCGGCGTGGCGAGCCCGGCTGCACCGCATCGGGGCGAACGACCATGTCCTGAGTGTGGTGCTGCATCACGCGGTCGCCGACGGCTGGTCGAAGTCCGTGCTGTACCGCGAGCTCTCCGCGGCCTATGCCGGCACTGCCCTGCCGCCGAGGAAACATGGCTATGCGGACTACGCGGCGTGGCGGACCCGCCGCGACGAAGGTGCCGTGGACAACGACCTGGCCTGGTGGACCGAACACCTGGCCGGCGCGCCGACGGTGCTGGATCTGCCCCGGGATCGGCCCCGCCCGCCGGTGCAGACCTACAACGGCCGCACGGCGGCAAAACTCCTCCCGATGGAGCTCGGAGCGACGATCCGGGGCTTCGCGGCCGAGCACGCGAGCACGCCATCGCTGGTGGTGCTGGCGGCCTTCGGGGAGTTGCTGCGCCGGCTGACCGGCCGGCCCGACAACGTCGTCGGCGTGGTCGCGGCCGACCGCGGCGAACCGGCGTTCGCGGACCTGATCGGCTTCTGCGTGGACATCGTGCCGGTGCGGCTGCGACCGGAGGGCGGCTTTGCCGCCGCGGTGTCGGCGTGCCGCGCGGAATTCCTTGATGTCACGGCGCATCCGGCCGCCGCGCTGGAGCGGATCGTCGACGCCATGCGGCTGCCCAGGGATCCGTCGCGGGGCCCGCTGGTGCAGGTTCTGTTCAACGTCTTCAACTTCGACCAGGCGACGCTGTCCCTGCCGGAGGTCCGCAGCGCGCCGATTCCGATCGCGGTGCCGGGCTCGCCGTTCGACGTGACGATCTATCTGTCCGAACAGGACGGACAATTGGCCGTCGAAGCGGCCTACAACCCCGATCTGTACGACCATGAGCGGATCGACGGGCTGCTGGCCGACTACATCGCCCTGCTGGCCGCGCTCATCGCCGATCCGACGAGTCCGATGACCGAGGTTGCCACCGCACTCCCGGACCCGGCCCGCCGCCACACTGTGCCCGAGACCCAGCCAACTCCGTTGCGCCCCATGGGGTCGGACGCTGCGCCGGCCACGCCGACCGAGCTGGCCATCGCCGGGGTCTGGCGGCGGGTGCTCGGCCTGGACACGGTTCGGGCCACGGACAACTTCTTCGACGTCGGCGGCCGTTCCTTCGACCTCGTCGCGGTGCAGGCCGGGCTGGCCGAGCTGTTCGACCGGGAGATCCCGGTGGTGGACCTGTTCCGCTACCACAACATCCGCGCCCTCGCCGGACACGTCGACGGCGTCGCCGAGAACCGGCCGCTCGCGTCGGCCGCGCGGCGCGCCACCGCCCGCCGCGAGCGAGCCCGCCGCCGGACCGCGGTTCGCGCCGCTGAACAGGAGACCGACACATGACCGAACACGGTTTGGAGCCGATCGCCATCGTCGGCATGGCCGCCCGGGTGCCGGGCGCCGCCGACGTGAACCAGTTCTGGCGCAACCTGGTCGACGGCGTCGAGTCGGTCACCTTCATGACCAGGGAGGAACAGCTGGCCGCCGGGGTGCCGGAGGCGAACCTGGCCGACCCCAACTGGGTTCCGGCGGCGGCCATGGTGGACAAGGTGGATCGCTTCGACGCCGGCCTGTTCGGCATGTCCGCCCGTGAGGCCGAGATCGCCGACCCGCAGAACCGGCTGTTCCTGGAGGCCGCGCACACCGCGCTGGAGGACGCCGGCCACGACCCCGCCCGCTTCGACGGCGCGATCGGCGTCTACGGCGGCACCGGCGTGCCCAACTACGAGTGGCGAAACCTCCGTGGCAACGCCAAGTTGTGGCCGGCACTGGCCGGCAACCTCATGGTGTCCAGCTGGAACTACCCGGACTACGTGGCGACCATGGTGTCCTACAAGCTCGGGCTGACCGGCCCGAGCCTGACCGTGCACACGGCTTGTTCGACGTCGCTGGTCGCGGTGCACCTGGCGGCGGAAGCGTTGCGGCAGGGCGAATGCGACATGGCGCTGGCCGGCGGCGTGTGTGTGGAGTTGCCGCACGGTTGGGGCTACGCCGGGCTCGCCGGCCTCAACTCGACCGACGGGCACTGTCGGCCGTTCGATGCCCGGGCCGACGGCACGCTGTGGAGCAGCGGCGTCGGAGTTGTCGCGCTGCGGCGGCTTTCCGACGCGCTCGCCGACGGTGATCATGTGCGCGCGGTGATCCTGGGCAACGCCATCAACAACGACGGCTCCGACAAGGTCGGGTTCTCCGCGCCGAGTGTGCAGGGCCAGGTCGCCTGCGTCGCCCAGGCGCTGGCCGTCGCGGACGTCGACCCGCGAACCGTCGGCTACGTCGAGGCGCACGGCACCGGCACCGCGCTGGGCGATCCGATCGAGGTCGCCGCGCTGACCGCCGCCTACGGGGACGGCGTCCCGGACCGACAGTGGTGCGGCATCGGCTCGGTGAAGTCCAACATCGGCCACCTCAGCCAGGCCGCGGGCGTGGTCGGTCTGATCAAGACCGCGCTGGCGCTCGAACACCGGCTGATCCCGCCGTCGATCAACTTCGAGTCGATCAACCCCGAGATCGACATCGAGGCCAGCCCGTTCTACGTGGCCGGCACACTGTCCAAATGGGACGCCAACGGGACGCCGAGGCGGGCGGCGGTCAGCTCTTTCGGCTTCGGCGGCACCAACGCGCACGTGATCCTGGAGGAAGCGCCCGCGCCGGAGAGGCCCCGCCCGACCTCGAACCAGCCGGCCTATCTGCTGCCCGTGTCCGCGCAGTCGGAGGCGGCGCTGGCGGACTCGGTCGAGCAGCTGGCCCGACACCTCGACCACCATCCCGATGCCGACCTGGCCGATGTGGCGCACACCCTGTGGACCGGCCGGGCCGTCCGGGAACACCGCGCCTTCGTGGTCGCGGCGGACTCGGAGTCGGCGGCGGAGGCGTTGCGGGACAAGAAGGTCCGCACCGGTCAGGGCAATGGCCGGCACCGGGTGGCGTTCTTGTTCACCGGTCAGGGCGGGCAGTATGCCGGCATGGCCGCCGAACTGCACCGCACTGAGCCGGTGTTCGCGGCCACAGTCGACCACTGCGCCGCAGTCCTGGAACCGTTGCTGGGCCTGGACATCCGAACGTTGATGTTCGGGACGGACGGCGACACCTTGGGCCAGACCCGGTACACGCAACCGGCGCTGTTCGTGCTGGAGTACGCGCTCGCGACGCTGTGGCGGGACCGCGGTGTCGAGCCGGCGGCGATGATCGGCCACTCCATCGGCGAGCTGGTCGCCGCGACCGTGGCCGGCGTGTTCGAGCTGTCGGACGCGTTGCGCCTGGTGGCCACGCGCGGGCGGCTGATGCAGTCGATGCCGGCCGGCGCGATGCTCGCGGTGCAGTTGGACGAGTCCGAGATGGCGGGTCGGCTGGCCGGCGCCGGATGTGCGGTGGCGACCGTCAACGCGCCCGGCACGTGCGTTGTGGCCGGGCCGCCGGACGCGGTGGCGGCCATCGCGGAAGACCTGGCGGCGCAGGGCATTTCGTGCCGCCGGCTGCGCACTTCGCACGCCTTCCACTCGCCGATGATGGAACCGATCCTGGACGAGTTCATGGTGGCGGTGGAGGCCGTGCCGCGTCGGGCCCCGCGGTTGCCGTTCCTGTCCAACCTGACCGGCGGCTGGATCACCGAGGAGCAGGCTCGCGACGCCGCGTACTGGGCCGACCAGCTGCGCCAACCGGTCCGGTTCGGCGACTGCGTGTCGACGCTGCTGGCCGACGGCGACTGGGCGGTGATCGAGTGCGGTCCCGGCCGGACCCTGGCCGGCCTGGTCCGGCAGCGGCTGCCCCGGTCGGCGATGGCCCCGCTGGCCAGCCTGCCCGGCCCGACCGAGCGGACCGGCGACCTGGCCACGCTGTACGGGACCGTCGGCGAGCTGTGGCTGGCCGGTCTGCCGGTGCAGCCGTTCGGGCCGCCCGGCCGCCGGACACCGCTGCCGACCTACCCGTACCAGCGCGACCGGCACTGGATCGACGCGGATCCCGTTGGCGCCGCGCCGATGCCGACGGCCGACGTGGACCAGCCGTTCGAGCAGTGGTTCAAGGTGCCGGTCTGGCGGCAACTTCCGGCCGCGACCGGGCAGTTCGGGTTCGACGACGACTGTCTGGTCTTCGTGGCCGGCGCGCGGGGCGCGTCCCTGGCCGAGGCGATGCGGGCCGACGGCGTTGCCGTCACCGAGGTGCGGCCGTCCGACCTGGCGACCAAGGCCGACTACGACCGGCTGGTCGCCGACGGCGTCCCGAGCCGGATCGTGCACGCGTGGGCGCTGGACGCGGATCCGGCCGCAGATGCCTGGCCGGCGCAGGAAACCGGGTTCTTCAGCCTGCTGTGGCTGGGACAGGCGCTGGCCGGGCGGCCAGCCGAGGTCCATATGGACATTGTGTCCTCGGGGGTCGAGGACGTTCTGGGCGGCGATCTGACCCACCCGGAACAGGCCACTGTGGACGGTGTGGCCCGGGTCCTTCCGCTGGAGCTGACCTGGGTGACCGTGCGGCGGATCGACGTGCATCCGGACCACACCACAACCGGTGAGCTGCTCGGCGAGCTCCGGTCCCCGTTCGACGCGTCACTGACCGACGCCTGGCGGACGGTCGCGCTGCGGGCCGGTCGGCGGTGGGCGGTCGGCCACCAGCCGGTGCCCCTGCCCAACGGCCCCGAAGGGGTGCGGACCGAGGGGCGCTACCTGATCACCGGCGGCCTGGGCGGGGTGGGCCTGAGCATCGCCGAGGACCTGGCGACGCGGTCGCGGGCCCGGGTGGTGCTGCTGTCCCGATCGGGGCTGCCGCCCCGTGAGGACTGGGACACGCAGCTGTCGATCCACGGCCCCGCCAGCCATATCGGCCGGGCGATCGCGGCGATCCGCCGAATGGAGCAGGCCGGCGGTCGGGTGCTGGTCGTTGCCGCCGACGTGACGGATCCGGCCGACCTGGGACGGGTGCGGGCCCGGGCGGTGGCCGAATTCGGTGGCCTGGACGGCATCGTGCACGCCGCCGGCCTGCCCGGTGGCGGCGTCGCCGAACTCAAGGACCGGGCGGCGGTGACCGCCGTGCTCGCACCGAAGCTGGCCGGCCCGCCGGCGCTGAAGCAGGCCTTCGGGGACCTGGCGCTGGATTTTGTGCTGCTGTGCTCGTCGACCGTCGCCTTCGCCGGCGGGTTCGGCATGGTCGACTACTGCGCGGCCAACGCGTTCCTCGATGCCTACGCGCGCAGCGATCACGGTTGGCCGTGCCGCGTGCTGTCGGTGAACTGGGGCGGCTGGCTCGAGGTCGGCATGGAGGTGGACGGCCTCGGCGGCGCGGCCGATCGCGACGCCGCCCGGCTGGCCGTGCCGGTCGAGCATCCGATCCTGCGCCGCCGCAGCGGTTTGGCCTGTTGGGGCCGACTGACCGGCGGGACGATGTCGGCCGACGACCACCTGGCCGTCGTCCGAGCCGGCGCGGCCGAGTGCGGGCTCGGGACCGTTGACCTGAGTGACGTCGTCTTCGGGCCATCACTGTCCATTCCGGACGGCGGGGTGGCCGAATACCGGGTGGAGTTCGGCGAGAGCGGTGGGTTCATCGTCACCAGCCGGCGCGAGGGCGTGCGCACCGAACACGCTCGGGGCGGTCGCGTGCCTCGCCGGGACGAGCCGGCGGCGCACACTCGTGGCATCCGGCCGGAGCAGGGCGCGGAGGCGTTCCGCCGGGCGCTGACCGTGGACCTCGGCCCCCAGGTCGTGATCAACACCGAGGCGCTCGGCGACATGCTCACCCGGGTTCGCCGGCCGGCGGTGGAACGCCTCGCCGACGCGCCCGTGGTCGAAAAGCCAGTGGCGGAGCCGGTTTCCGCGCTGGCGGCGACGCTGTGTGGGATCTGGGCCGAGACCATCGGCGTCGAGCGGGTGTTCGTCGACGACGACTTCTTCGAGCTGGGCGGCAATTCGCTGGTCGCCGTGCAGCTGATCGCCCGGATCAGCCGCGAGGCCGGCGTGCGGCTGCCGATGCGCACCCTGTTCGACACGCCGACCGTCGGCGGGCTCGCGGCCCGCATCGAACAGCTCAGGGCGGCCGAGCCCGCCGCCCCGACGCCCACGGCGGGCATCACCCGCCTGGCCCGCCGGAAGTAGGGAGACCGTGATGGCGCAGCGCTTCCAGGTCGTGGTCAACCACGAGGAGCAGCACTCGATCTGGGCCGACGGGCAGGCGCCGCCGGCCGGCTGGACGGCGACCGGCTTCGCCGGCAGCCGGGACGAGTGCCTGGCCCACATCGACGAGGTGTGGACCGACATGCGGCCGCTGAGCCTGCGGGAGGCCCGGCCGTGACGGAGATCCTCGCCCATCGGGCCTCCAGCGCCCAGCGGCGGCTGTGGTTCGTCGAGCAGTTGGTCGCGGGGGAGCCGGTGCACAACATCGCTTCCGAGGGACGCTATGCGGACGCCCTGGACGCGTCGGTGCTGCGCGCCGCCGTGGCCGATGTGGTGGCGCGGCACGAGTCGTTGCGCACGAAGTTCGAGGTGCGGGACGGCGAACTGTGCCAGATCGTGCTGGACCCGCCGGACGAGCCGCCGGTGCGGCTGGTCGACCTGACCGGCGCGCCGGACCCGGACCGGGCCTACGAGGTCCTGTGCCACGAGGTCGCGGTCGAGCCGTTCGACCTGGCGGCCGCGCCGCTGCTGCGCCTCGTGCACGTCCGTCTCGGCGACCGGGCCGACGCGATGATCCTGGTGTTCCACCACCTCGTCGGCGACGCGACCTCGGCCGGCATCCTCATGCGGGAGTTGACCGCCGCGTACGAGGCCCGCAGCGCCGGTGTCGCGCCGGACTGGCCGGAACTCGACGTGCAGTACGTGGACTTCACGGCGTGGCAGGAGGAACAGGCCGAACAGCCGGCGGATCTGGCCTACTGGCGGGAACAACTCGCCGATCTGTCCACACTGGACTTGTCCCGTGGCAGCCGACGGCCGGAGCGGGTCAGTCAGCGGGGTCGGCGGCTGGAGCTGACGTTGGGATCTGATCTGGCGGCCAGGCTGCGTGACTTCGCCCGCGCCGAGCGCGCGACGCCGTTCATGGTGCTGCTCGCCGCCTACGCCGCCGCGCTCGGCCGGGTGTTCGGGGCCGAGGACGTGGCGGTCGGCGGCACCGTGGCCGGGCGGCCGTTGCCCCAGGTGCAGGATGTGGTCGGCGCGTTCGTGGACCGGGTCGTGCTGCGCATGGACTTGTCGGCCGGGCCCGGCCTTGGCGAGCTGGTCGGCCAGGCGCGGCGGGTGGTGACCGAGGCGTACGACCATCTCGGGGTCACCTTCGACCAGGTGGTGGACGCGCTCGCGCCGGAGCGGGAGGCCGGGGTCACGCCGTTGGCCCAGGCCGGCATCAACCTGCACCCGCCGGCCGTGGCGCGCCGGGGCGGCAGCGTGATGCCCCGGACCATCAGCGGCGGGGTGATCCACACCGGCACGGTGGCCCAGGACCTGCTGCTGGACGTCGCCGAGGACGCCGACGGCTACACGGTGTTCCTCAGCTACCGCACCGACATCGTGGACGACGAGGCGGCCGAGCAGGTTCGGGACCTGTTCCTTTCCGTGCTGCGAGCCGGGCTCGCGGATCGTTCTCGTCCACTATGGACAATACCGGCGAGTGCTGTCGTATCGGTTGTTCCGGCCAGCTCCGAGGGGCCGCAGCTGTTGCACGAGGTGATCGGCCAGTGGGCGGCCCGAACGCCGAATGCGGTGGCGCTGGTCGGGCCGTCGAAGGCGTTGACCTTCGCCGAGTTCGACGCCGCCGCCAACCGGCTCGCGCATGCGCTGCGGGCCCGAGGTGTCGGGCCGGAGTCGCCGGTGTTGGTCGCCGTGCCGCGGTCGGTCGAGCTCTTCGTGGCGATGCTCGGTGTGCTCAAGGCCGGCGGCGTCTACGTGCCGGTCGATCCATCGTCCACAGTGGTCAATCGCTGCGGCGCGAAGGTGGCGGTCGTCGCCGACAGCCAAGTGAACCTGCCTGGGGTCGAGGTGCTGACCGTCGACACCGGGGCCGGGGCGGACCCCGGTGCGCCGAATGTGCTTGTCCAGCCGGCGAACGCGGCCTATCTGCTGTTCACCTCCGGGTCGACCGGCCAGCCCAAGGGCGTGGTGGTCGAGCATCGGAACGTGGTGTCCTATCTCCGGGCGCTGGTCCCGTTGTTCCCGCCGGGGGCCAGCCACCTGTCCGTGCAGCCGCCGACCTTCGACTCGTCGATGACCTCGACGCTCGGGGCGCTGGCCAACGGTGGCACGCTGTATGTGGCCGACGACGACCTGGCCCGGGACCCGCGGGCGTTGTCGGCCTTCATGTCCGCGCACCCGGTCGACTACGTCAAGATCACCCCGTCGCACTTGGCGGCCCTGCTCGACCACGGCCTGACGCGGCCGGAGCGGGCGGTGATCCTCGGCGGCGAGACCGCCGGCCCGGCCCTGACCGCGCGGCTGCGGGCCGATGGCTGGGGCGTGATCATCCACTATGGACCGACCGAGACCGCGATCGGCGTGTGCGCGCAGCCGTTGACCGCGCCGTCGCCGGCCCCGCTGGGAAAGCCGTTGCCCGGCAACGGCGTCTACCTGCTGGACCGCTGGTTGCAGCCGGTGCCGAGAGGCTGTCGCGGTGAGGTCTATGTCGGCGGGGCGCAGGTCTCGCGGGGGTATCTCGGGTCGCCGGCCGCCACCGCGAGTGCGTTCCTCCCGGACCCGTTCGCCGGCCAGTCCGGCGCGCGGATGTACCGCACCGGCGACCTGGCCCGAGAGCGGCCGGACGGCTCGCTGGAGTTCTGCGGCCGGGCAGACCGGCAGCTCAAGATCCGTGGCTTCCGCATCGAGCCCGGCGAGGTCGAAGCCGCGCTCCAGACGCATCCGGCCGTGTCGCGCTGTGTTGTCGTCGGTCGGGACGGCCAGCTTGTCGCCTACGTGACTCCGGTCGAGATGGATTCTGCTCTGCTCAAGGACTTCGCCGCCGGAGTGCTGCCGCCGCACGCCGTGCCGGCCGAGATCATCCCGCTTGTGGACATCCCGGTCACCCGGCATGGGAAGGTCGACTTTGCCGCGTTGCCCGTCCCGTCCGATCCGGTCGTGGCCGGGGACGAGCCGGTGTCCTGGGCCGAGCGGACGCTGCACGACTGCTGGCGGCAGGTCCTGCCCGACCGGGTTTTCGGTGTCACCGAACGGTTCTTCGACGTCGGCGGGGACTCCATCCGGGCCATCCGGGTGGTCGCCGAGGCCCGCCGCCGGGGCCTGCCGGTCACGCTGCCGAAGTTCTTCAAGCACCTGACCATTCGGGCCATCGCCCAGACGCTGGACGTGCGCCGCCCCGCCGCGCCGCTCGGCCTCACCGGCCCTACCGTGCTGCGTTTCCCGACGGTGGTCCGCCGCGAGGACGTGCCGGACCATCCCGGCATCACCGTCGACGGATGCCTGGTCTCGTTCGATCCGACCGAGGTCGACGATCGGTCGATCGAGCTGGTGGCGCGCCGACTGTGCCCACCGGGTCCGGCCGTCGACGCACCCGGGGCCGTCATTGCGCAGTCCACCATGGCTGCCCTGGCCGGCGAGGCCCACGAGGCGTACAACACCACGACAGCCGAACTGGTCGTCGCCGCAACCATGGCCGCGTTGTCCGTGACGGCTGTCGCGGTGGCGGACACCCGACCATCCACTGTGGACGAGATCGGCCTGCATGCGAAACCTGGTTCCGTTGTCGTCGAACCGTGGCGGACCGAGGCGGAACTGGTGCGGGGTGTCAAGGCGGCGCTGCGGTCACCCGGGGCGGACCGGTCCGAGCTGCCGGGCGTGCGGGTGATCGCGTTGCCCGGATCCGTTGCGGCGACCGAGGTCGGCGCCGCGGATCGGGTGATCGTCACGGTAGCCGGCGCGCGGGTGCTCGCGGCCGACCCCGGGCTGGCGGAGCGGGTCGTCGACCAGCTGTCCGCGCTGGTCGACCATTGCCTGACGGTGGAACCGGAGTACACGGCGGCCGACTTTCCCGATGCCGGGCTTGACGATGCCGCCATGGCGAGGGTGTTCGCCGGCCTGGACGAGGACATGCCATGACCGACGCGGAGTTGGTGGCCAAGGAGGTCCGTGCTGTGCTCGCCGGGGAGCCGGCGCGCAAGGCCTTCGCCGCGATGGCCGCGAAGGAAGGCGAGCCCGACCCTCGGCCGCTGTACCGGCTGCTCGGCGAACGGGGATTGCTGGCGGTGTCCTGGCCGGTCGCCTATGGCGGGCGGGGGTTGTCGGCCCGGTGCGCGGCGACCGTGGTCGGCGAGATGATCGCCGGGCGGGTGCCGGAGGTGCTGCACACGCTGTCCGTCCAGATCTGCGGGAACTTCCTGCTGACGGCCGGCGCCGAGGAGCAGCGGGCGGCGGTGTTGCCGGGGCTGGCCGCCGGCACGCTCGCGGCGACGGTCCTGTACTCGGAAGGGGAAGTGGGGTCGGACCTCTCGTCGCTGGCGACCAGGGCGGAGCCGGTGCCCGGCGGTTGGCGGATCACCGGCCGCAAGATCTACAGCGTCAAGACGGCGTTCGCCGACATCGGCCTGGTCGCGGCCCGCACCAGCACGGAGAAGACCCTTTATCAAGGGATCACGCTGTTCCTGGTGCCGCTGACCGCGCCCGGCGTCACCGTCGCGGTGCTCCCGAGCATCGCCGACGAGGACTTCGCCGACGTGCTCCTGGACGGCGTCGAGGTGCCGGGAAGTGCGGTGGTCGGGCCGATCGGCGGCGCGTGGCCGCTGATCACCGAGGCTCTGGCGCTGGAGCGAACCGGCGTCGACTATGTGGCCAAGGCCGAATTGTGGTTGGGAGACGGGCAGAACGACCGCCTGCGGACCCGCATCGCGGCGGCCCGGGCGTTGGCGATGCGCTGCGTCGACCAGCAGGACACCGGTCGGGTCGATCCCGTCGCGGCGGCGGTGACCAAGTACTGGTGCAGTGAAACCGCCACGGCGGTGGCGTGGTGGCGTGTGGACACCGGGCAGACGGCGGCCGACGCGGTCTATCGGGAAGCGCCCGGGCTCACGCTGTCCGCCGGCACCTCGGAGATGATGCTGGAGTTGGTGGCGAACTCCGGCCTGGACGCGGGGGCGCTCGACGACGAGCCGCTGGCCGCCGAGCTGCGCAAAGCGGTGCGCGCCGTCGCATCGTCCTACGACGACCGGGATCCGGCGCGTGCATGCTGGCCGGATCTGGCGCGATTGGGCTTTTTCGGCTTCACGGTCCCGGTTGAGCACGGCGGCTTGGACCTCGGCCTGCGGGCGGCGGTGGTGTGCTGCGCGGAGCTGGGCCGGGAACTGCACGACGACGGACTGCTCGACGCCCTCACGGCCATCGACACGCTGGTGCAAACTTCGCCTGGCGACCTTGCTGACGCGCTTTCCGATCGACCGTCCCCTGTAGACGTTCATGGTGACTCTCCCGCGGCGCGGATCCGCCGAGCGGCGTGGTTGACCGGCCTCGCGGCTGGCTGCCTGGCGCACACCGTGCGGCGGGCTCAGACCCGGCAGCAGTTCGGGCGGACCCTGATCGAGAACCAGGACGTGGCCTTCCGGCTGGCACGGTTGAAGATCTGGCACGACGCTGTCGCGGCGCTGGTCGGTGATCTCGCGGGACGGTTCGACGACGGCGACGTCGATGCCGTGCTGGCGGCGGGGGCGTTGGCCGAGGCTCAGGCGCTGGCGCTCGCGGCCACCCGGGAAGGCATGCAGTTGCACGGCGCGTACGGCATGACCGCGCAGTCGCCGGTGGCCCGGTACTACCTCGCCGCGGTCCAGTCATGATCACCCGGCCGTTCTCCGCATCCGTGTGGCGCAACCGGGACTTCGTGCTGCTGTGGTCGGGGCAGGCGTTCTCGCAGTTCGGCGCGTACGCCAGCAGCGTGGTGGTGCCGCTGCTGGCGATCGAGACCCTGCACGCCGACTCGACCGAACTCGGCGTGCTCGGGCTGCTCCGGCAGTTGCCGCTGGCGTTGTACCTGGTCGCGGGCGTGTGGGTGGACCGGGTGCGCAAGCGGCCGACGATGGTCGGCGCGACCTTGATCCGCAGCGCGCTGCTGTTGGCGATTCCCGTTGAGGCGGCGTGGGGTTTGCTCTCGGTCGCCCTGCTCGGGGTGACGTTGTTCCTCGCGGCCACGCTCTCCGTCTGGTTCGACACGGCGTACCGCAGCTACCTGCCGATGCTGGTGGACGCCGATCATCTGGTCGAGGGCAACAGCCGGATCGAGTCCGCGCGCGCCGCCGCCCAGCTCACCGGCCCCGGCATCGGCGGCGTGCTGGTGCAGGCGCTGACCGCGCCGGTGGCGGTGGTGCTGGACGGGTTGGCGCTGCTCGGATCGTCGCTCATGGTGGCGCGGATTCGTTACCGGGAGCCGAAACCGGAAGCCAGCAAGCGCGGAGTCCGGGGTGTCTGGACCGATCTGCTGGAAGGGCTCCGTTTCCTGGCCAAGGATTCGGTGCTGCGGCCGCTGGCCGTGGCCATTGCCGTGTGCAACTTCGCATGGGCGGCCGAGGGCACGCTGTACGTGATCTACCTGGTGCCGGTGCTGGGCATGCCGGCGTCGCTGGTCGGCGTGACACTGATCGGCACCGGCGTCGGCGCGGTGGTCGGCGCGCTCGCCGCGCCGCGCGTGGCGGCCAAGGTCGGCGTCTCCGGCGCGATCATCACCGGGCTGAGCGTGTTCGCCCTCGGCACGGTGCTGATTCCGTTGACGCCGCCGATCCTCGCCGTCGCCACCCCGGTGCTCGTGCTGGCCGGCTTCACCATGTCGCTCGGCGGCCAGGTCTGCTCGGTCACCGTGGTCAGCCTGCGGCAGGGCATCACCCCGGATCGGTTGCAGGGCCGGGTGAACGGCTCGTTCTGGTTCTTCACCTACGGGCCGGCGCCGATCGGCGCGCTGCTCGGCGGTCTCGGCGCCGACGCGGTCGGCGCGCGGGCCGCGCTGTTCGCCACCGTGGCGGTGATGGCCGTCAGCCCGGTGGTGGTGTGGTTGTCGGCCGCCGGGCGGCTGCGGGCCCTGCCCGACGTGATCAAGGAGGCCGCGCGATGACCAAGCGCCGGGTGCGGGACATCTACCCGCTCACCCCGATGCAGCAGGGCATGCTGGTGCACGCCTTGCGCACGCCGGACGAGCCGGCCTACTTCCAGCAGTACGTGCTCGCCATCACCGGCATCCCGGACGAATCCGTGCTACGCCAAGCTCTTGCCGACCTGGTGGACCGCCACACCGTGCTGCGCACCGGGTTCGTCTGGGACGGCGTCGACGAGCCCGTGCAAGTGGTGTTCGCCGACGCCACCTTGCCGTTCACCGTCGAGGACGCCCGGTATGTGTCCGATGTGGACAGCCTTGTGGCGCGACGGTTCCAGGCCGATCGCCGGATGCCGTTCGACCTGCGGCGGCCGCCGCTGATGCGGGCGCACGCCGTGCGCGTCGGCGACGCCGAATGGCGACTGATCACCGTCACCCATCACATCGTGCTCGACGGCTGGAGTTCGTCGCGGCTCCAGGCCGATCTGGCCGAGCTGCTCTGGGCCCGAATCTCCGGGCAGGAACCGGATCTGCCGCCGGCGGCCCCGTATCGCGAGTTCGTCACGTGGACCCGGCAGCACACCGACGAGGCCGCCGCGGCCGCGCATTTCACCCGGCTGCTCGGCGACGTTCGGCAGGCCACCCCGCTGGGTGTGGACCGGCTCGGCCGGGTCAAGGCTGGGCCGGCCGGGTTTGTCGACGTGCGAAGGGATCCCGAGCCGGGCCGGCGGCTGGACGCGTTGGCGCGGGCCCGAAAGCTGTTGCCCAGCACCATTGTGCACGCCGCCTGGGGCCTGCTGCTCGCGCGCTGCGGCGACTCCGCCGACGCCGTGTTCGGGATGACCGTGACCGGCCGGCCGGTCGAGCTGCCCGGGGTCGCCGACCGGGTCGGCCAGTTCGTCAACACCCTGCCGGTGCGAGTGCCGGCCGCTGACGATCTCCTGGTCGGGCCTTGGCTTGCCGGCGTTCAGGAGCAACTCCTGACCGCCCACGAGTTCGAGCAGACCCCCGTCGCCTCCGCCCAGCGTTGCAGCGCCGTGCCGCCCGGCGAGCCCTTGTACGAGACCATGGTCGGGTTCCACAACTACTTCCAGGATGAGCAGGACGACGGCGCGCTGCCCGTCGACGCCGGTGTGGTCAAGGCCGGCACGGTGTCGCTGGACGTGGTCAAGCAACTCGACGAGACCGGCGTGCCGCTGGTGCTGTCCGTCGCGCTGCGGTGGGGAGTGCTGTGGGTCCGGCTGGAGCATGACCGGACGCGGGTGGACCGCGCGATGGCCGAGTGGTTGGTGGAGCGGTACTTGACGCTGCTCACCGATCTGGCCACCGCCGACGACAACACCCGCCTCGGCGACATACCGCTGTTGCCGGCCCCGACTCGGCCGCTGCCCCGCCCCGCTACCCGCTCGTTCGAGGAATTGCTGGCCGCCGCCGGGGACTTGCCCGAGCTGGTCCGGCCGGCGAGCGGCACCGCTGTGGCGGAAGCTGTGGACGTGTTGTCCCCGTTGCCTTTTGGCCAGGGCCAACGGGTCGCTATCGCCTTGGCGACTGATGAGCCGGCCGCTCTGCCGATCGCCATGGCGGCGCTGGCCGCCGGTGCGACGGTGGAGTTCTGTGATCCCATCAGGCCGCCTGACGCGGACTTCGTGGTGCGGCCGGCCATCGGCGCGATCACGGTGCGGGACAAGGCCGGCCGTGCCTGGCAGATCCACGGCACTGCCGACACCGGCGGTGCTTTCGCCTGCGCTGAAGGGAATCTGGGCGTGGTCCCGGGCGGCCGTCTGGTCGATCGGCACGGCCGGGACGTGCCCGACGGCGTGGCCGGTGAGCTCGTGATCACCGGGACCGACGGCGAGTGGCCCACGGGCGTGTGGGCGCGTCGGCAGATCGACGGCACTGTCGAGCATCTCGGCGACCGACCCGGCAGCCATTCGGTCTGGGTTGCCGGTCAGTTGGCGGCTGACGACGTGGTGGCTCAGGCCGTGATTGCCGGCGACACCGCGTGGTTCGTGTCCGCCGACGGTCGAGATGTCGACATCCCTGCCCTGACCGGTCGGCTGCGCGCGACCGTGCCCAGCACCCTGATGCCTCGCCGCATCCTTCAGCTGAGCGCGTTCCCGCTGACCACCTCCGGTCACGTGGCCGTGCCCGCCGAGCCGGAGCCGGTCCAGCGGCCCAAGCCGGCCCAGCCCTTGGCCTCTCGGCTGGCCGCGCTGCCCACCGACCGCCGTGAGGAGTTCCTTTCCGGCCTTCGCGCCGCTCGTCGCCTGAGCCGTCCGCTTCGCCCCGGCCGCATCACCGGTCCGGTTCCCCGCTCGGTCCAGCAGGAGTTCTACTCCCAGGCCGCACTACGCCCGCTCGCCGAGGACACGACGCCAGCCTCAGGTGAATTGTCCTACTCGGACTATGCCTTCTGGCAGCGGGACCCGCGCCGTGCATCGGAAATCGAGCGGCAGACCGCGCATTGGCGTGAGGTGCTGCGCCATGCCCCGGCGTCAGGTATGCCCGCCGACCGGATTCCCGCGGATGCGCCGGTGGTGGGGGAGTTGACCCTGACCTTCCCGGTCACCGCGTCGGCGGTCGACTGGCTGGCGGCGGTGGCGATTGTGCTGGGCCGTAGTGGCGGGGACGACGAGGTGGTGCTGGGGGTCGTGACACGGCCGGAGCTGCCCAGGGAGTTGGCGGGCGTGGCGGGGCCGTTTGCGCGGATGTTGCCGATTCGGCTTGCGGTCGAAGGTGGACGGGAAGAGGTGGCCGGGCGGGTTGGGGTTGCGGTCGGGGAAGCGAGGCGGAATGCGGATGTGCCCTGGCCGGTCATGAGGGAGCTGCTGGCCGAGGACCCGGTGGTGAGCGTTGCGGTGCATGAGGAGCCGGGAAAGCTGGCGCCACATGCGGCCGCGATGGTGGGGATCGATGTCGCACCGGAAGGAGAGGGCACGCGGGTCACGGCGGTGTTCGACGGCAGCAAGATCACCGAGGGATCGGTGGAGAGCCTGCTGCGGCGGTGTGTGCTGGTGGTGGAGAGCTCAGGAGCGGTTCGGGCGGCCGATCTGGTTACGGGCGATGAGCGGGAGTTGTTGGAGTGGTGGGGGAATGGTGGGGAGACGGAGGACGAGCCGGCGTCGGTGTGGGCGGTGGTGGCCGGCCACGCGGAGCGGGCACCGGATGCGGTGGCAGTGCGGGCGGTGGATGGGGAGCTGACGTATGGGGAGCTGGTGGAGCGGGCGCGCGGGCTGGCGGCGTGTCTGCGGGAAGAGGGGATACGGGCGGGTGATCGCGTGGGCGTGTGCCTGCCGCGCACGACCGAGCTGGTGTGGGTGCCGCTGGGAGTGATGCTGGCGGGCGCGGCGTACGTGCCGATCGATCCGGGATATCCGGCGGTGCGGCAGCAGTTCCTGTGCGAGGACGCGTGTGTGTCGGCGGTGGTGACGGACGGCGTGTTCCCGGCTGATGTCCGGGTGGTGCGGCCGGTCGGGGGGCCGCCAGAAGTTGTGGGCGATCCGGGGGCGGAGCGGGCGGCGTATGTGATCTACACGTCGGGGAGTACCGGCCAGCCCAAGGGGGTGGTGGTGTCGCACGGGTCGGTGGTGGACTTCAGTCGGCACATCGCGAAGGCCTATTCGATCGGGCCCGGCGATCGGGTGTTGGGGTTCGCGGCGTTGACGTTCGACGTGTCGGTGTTCGACCTGTGGGCGACGCTGTGCGCGGGGGCCACGGTGGTGCTGGCGAGCGACGAGGATCGGTCCTCTGTGGACCGCGTTCAGAAGTTGCTGGTGGAGCAGGAGGTGACGGTGGCGGAACTGCCGCCGAGCCTGATGCCGTTGCTGGAGCCGGAGAAGCTGCCGAAGCTGAGGCTGGTGTCGGTCGGGGGTGAGGCGCCGGCGGGTGCGCTGGTGGATGACTGGGCGCGGCCGGGGCGGGAGTTCTGGAACGGGTACGGCCCTGCCGAGACGACGGTGGCGGTGACGCTGATGCGGTGCGAGCCGCCGTCGAACGGGCGGATTCCGCCGATCGGGCGGCCGATGCCGAACCATCGGGCCTCCGTGCTGGACGAGCAGTTGCGGCCGGTGCCGATCGGGGTGCCGGGGGAGCTGTGCATCGCGGGAGCCGGCCTGGCTCAAGGGTATCTGGGACGGCCAGGACTGACGGCGGAGCGGTTCGTGCCGGATCCCTTCGCCAGGGGACAGCGGCTGTATCGAACCGGGGATCTGGCGCGGTGGACCCCGGACGGGGTGCTGGAGTTTCTGGGGCGGGTGGACCGGCAGGTCAAGATCCGCGGCTACCGGGTGGAGCCGGGCGAGGTGGAGTCGGTGCTGGCGGCCGACGGCCGGATCCGGCAGGTGGCGGTGGAGGCATGGGACGACAACGGGGTGAAACACCTGGCCGCGTACGTGGTTGCGACCGGGGAGCCGCCGACCCTGGCCGAGGTGCGGGCGATCGCGGCGGCCCGGCTGCCGGACTACATGACGCCGACCCGGCTCGCGGTGCTGGAGTCCTTGCCCCGCACGCCGAGCGGCAAGATCGACCGGCGGGCGCTGCCGGCGCCGACGGGCGCGGCCCGTGCCACCGGCGCGGAGGAGGTGTGGAGCGAGCTGGAGCGGACGATCGCCAACGACGTGATCGGCCCGCTGCTTCGACTGTCCGAAATGGACCGTGAGCAGGACTTCTTCGAACTGGGCGGGAGTTCCCTCCAGGCCATGCAGGTCACGTCGCGGGTGCGTGACCGGTTCGGGGTGGAGATCAGCCTGGCCGACTTCTTCACCAAGCCCACCATCGCCCGCCTGGCCCGGCTGGTGGAACAGGCCGAGCAGGGCGCTCGTGAGCGTGAGCAGGAGGTCTACGCCTCGGTGATGGACGCCGGCACGGTGCTGCCGATGTCGTTCCAGCAGGAGACGCTGTATCGGGCCGAACAGCTGGGTGGCGTGAATTCCCGTTTCCACGCGCCGTTCTCGCTCCGGATGCGCGGCCCCTTCGACCTGGACGCGATGCGGCAGGCCAATGCCTCGTTGCTGCGCCGGCATCCGGCTCTGCGGGTGGCGATGTACCGCGACGGCGACGACTACGTGCAGCGGGTGCTGGACAGCTGCGAGGTCCCGCTCGAAGTGGTGGAGATGAGCGGATCGAGCGTGGCCGAGGTGCCCCCGCTGATCAGTGCGGAGGCCGCGCGCGGCTTCGATCTCGCGGCGGGGCCGCCGATCCGGGTGAAGGTGTACCGGCTGGGCCCGGAGGACCACGTGGTGCAGTGGACGGTGCACCACATCGTCACCGACGGCTGGTCGACCGGCGTCCTGTACCACGAGGTGGGCACCGCCTATCATGCCTACGCGGACGGCGTCGAACCCGACCTGGCCCCGATCAGGGCCAACTACGGCGAATTCGTGCAGTGGCACCGGGAGTACGCCGCCGGCCGGCAGTTCACCGAGGATCTCGCCTGGTGGCGCGGGCAGCTGAGCGGCCTGTCCGACCTGGGGCTGCCGGCCGATGCCAGCGGCGAATCCCGGCCGGGCTACCTGAATCTCCGCGTAGAGCCGGACCTGGCCGTAGAGGTCCAGAAACTTGGCGCTACGGCGGGGACTTCGCTCTACATGACCACACTCGCGGCCTACGCGACGGTGCTGGCCGCGCACGCCGATCACGACGACATCGCGGTGATCACCCCGCACGCGCTGAGGGTGCGGTCGGCGTGGGAGAACCTGATCGGCTGGTTCGTCAACCCTGTCCTGGTGCGGCTGCGGGTCGACCCCGCCGCCACATTCGCCGATCTGCTGCGGGCCACGCGCACCGCGACCTCGGCGGCGTTCGTGCGGCACGCGATGCCGTTCGAGCACCTGCGGTCCCGGCTTGAGCTGCCGGACGGGGCGCTGGCGGCGTGCTTCTCGTTGCAGAACGTGCCGGAGAGCGGGGCCGGCTTCCGGCGGGCCAAGTTCGACCTGGAGATGGTCCGCGACGACAGCGGCCTGGACTTCGCCCCCATCGGCGCGGTCTACGCCCCGCTGGGTCTCCAGTACGACAGCGCGGTCAGCCTGCGGGAGCGGGACGACGGCTCGGTGGCCGGCGGCTGGGAGTACAACGCCGGTCTGTACACAAAGGACACTGCGCGGCGGTGGAGCGCCGGCCTGCTGGCCGTGCTAGCCCGGGCCGCGGCGAAGCCGGACACTCCGGTGCGCGAGCTGCGCCGGATCGCCCTCGGGAGTTGAGGCACATGCGAGTGGACAAGGTTGTCTCCGGCGGCACGACGCTGGTGCTGTTTGACGGCGAGCCGTCGGGCGACGACGTCGAGGAAGTCCTTGACACGACCGGCATTGCCCTGGTGCGCGGGCTGGGCATCGACACGCCCGACCGGTTCCACGCCGCCGTCGGCGACCACGGCGAGCCGCTGGACAGCTACCGGGGCGGCAACACGCCGCGCACCAAGGTGTCCGACGGGATCTTCACCTCGACCGAGTACCCGCCCGAGTACGAGATCTCCCTGCACAACGAGCTTTCCTACGCCCGGACCTGGCCGAGTCGCCTGTTCTTCTGCTGCCTGGTCGCCCCGGCCGATGGCGGCGAGACCCCGGTGTGCGACGGCAGGGCCCTGCTCAACGGCCTGGACGCCGAGGTGCGGGACCGGTTCACCGAGCACGGCGTGCTCTACCGGCAGCACCTGCACGGCGGCTACGGGCTGGGCAAGTCGTGGCAGCAGACCTTCGAGACCGACGACAAGTCCGAGGTGGAGCGATTCCTGGCCGACGCCGACATGAGGTGGGAGTGGACCGAGGACGGCCTGCGCACCGCGGCCGTCCGTCCGGCGACCCTGACCCGGCCCGGGCACGGCGAGGTGTGGTTCAACCAGGCCGACCAGTGGCATCCCTCCACCCTGCCGCCGGACGAGCACGCGGCCCTGCTGGAACTGGTCGACAGCGAGGAAGACCTGCCCCAGTCGGCGGCCTACGGCGACGGCACGCCGATCAGCCCGGCCGACCTGGACCACGTCCGACAGGTGGCGCGGAGCCACGAGGTGGCCGTGCCGTGGCAGCCGGGTGATCTGCTGATCGTGGACAATGTCCTTGCCCTGCACGGCCGGCGGCCCTTTCGTGGTCCGCGCCGGATTCTGGTCGCGATGACCTGATGGCTACGGGAACTCCGGGAGGACCAGTGAGCCGAACAGGCCGATGGTGTCCATCATCCGCCGGTGCTCGACCGAGCCGGCGCAGGCGATGAACACCAGGTACTCCAGGCCGAACTCGTCGCGCAGCCGCTGAACCTGCTCGCCCACCTCGTCCGGCGTGCCGACCAGCATCATGCCCGACTCGACCAGCTGCTCCAGCGTCCTGGGCACCGGACCTTCCTGCCCGGGCAGCCGCCAGGTCTCGAAGAAGCCGAACTCGCCGAGCCAGTCGCCCATGAAGGCCAGGCTCTGGCCGGCGCTTTCCCAAGCCTCCTCATGGGTTTCGGCGACGGCGAGCAGTCGGCACAGCGCGACGCCACCGTCCACATGGTACTCGCCGGGCCGCACGGTCCGGCCGTGCCTGGCCGCTTCGTCGGCGTAGTGCTGGAAGATGCCGTGGATGACGTCGTCGCCGGTGGCCAGCGTGACGATGGAGCTGCCGACCTTCGCGGCCCAGTCGATGCTCGCGGCGCTCTGCGTGACAGTCGTGAACACGGGCGGATGCGGGAGCTGCACCGGCTTGGGCACGGTGGCGATCCGCACGACCTCGCCGTCGGCCACGCCCGCGTCCAGCCCGGCCGAGATCGGGTGCGGCCAGGCCAGCCCGGGCGGTGGCACCTGGATGAACTCTCCCTTGTGCGACCACAGGTCCTCGGTCCACGAGCGCTGCATGACCTCGAACCACTCCTCAAAGACCCGGCGGTTGCGGGCATCCGACTCCGCCGGCCCGGCCGCCGACACGTCGACGTGCTGGCCGAGCACACCGACCGACCGGGACTGGTATCCACGGCTGAGCCCGATGTCCAGGCGCCCGCCGGTCAGGTGGTCGGCCACCGCGATGTCCTCGGCCAGCCGTAAGGGATTCCAGTTCGGCAGCACCAGGCCCATCTGCCCGTGTCTGAGCCGCCGGGTGTGCGCGGCGAGATGCACGTTGAGCAGCAACGGGTTCGGCGTCACGTGATAGCCCTCGACCTCGAAGTGGTGCTCGGCCATCATCAGCGACGTCCAGCCGGTCTCGTCGGCCAGCACCGCCTGCTGCCGCAGCTCCTCGACCGCCTGGCCGTACAGCGGACCGTCCAGACCCAGCAGGCCGGAGCCGAGTGGCCGCGCGGTGGGGGAGCCGAGCGACACCGGGTAGAACAGGGAGAACTTCATGCCACACGTCCTTGGTCGCAAGGGAATTCCTGCGACCACATCATGCGAGCGGGTCACCACCCCCTCAACGAGATGCCCTTTCGTCTGCCCGAACGCTGTTACCGCCCAAGGGCTTGCCGCAGCAGGACCGGATCGTCGGCGTCGCGCAGGCCGAGGCCGGTGGGGGTTTACCTGCAGACTATACCCACGGTGTGGATTTATCCATGACGGTGCGGCACGATGGCCCCATGACCACCAGCGCCGGCCGCCGAGGGCGGCCGCCCAAGGGGAGAGCCAGCTTTCCCGGGACGCGATCGTGCGGGCGACCCTGCGGGTCATCGACGACGAGGGCGTCGCCGCGGTCGGCATGCGGGCGGTCGCGCGGCTGCTCGGGGTCGACGCCAAGAGCCTCTACAACCATGTCGACGGCAAGGACGGCCTGCTCGACGCCGTCGCCGAGCACCTGCTGGAGGCCATTGCGCTGCCCGAGCGGACCGGCGACCTGCGGGCCGACCTGCGCGGGATCGCCTACGCCTTCCGCGATCGGGCGCTGGCCCACCCCGAGGCGGCCGCCCTGGTGCTCACCCGCCAACTCGGCTCCCTGGAGGCGCTCGTCCCGGTCGAGGCGGTGCTGGCCGTGCTCCACGACGCCGGCTGCCCCGCCCGCGAATCCGTCCAGCTGCTCCGCGCGCTCGTCGCCACGCTGATCGGCGCGCTGCTACGGGAAGTCAGCGCCGGGCCCACCTACGGCACCACCGATGTCCCCGGCATAGCCCGGCGCAGGGTGGTGCTGGAGGGCAGCGGCCTGCCGGCCGTGGCGGCCGCCGCGCCGTATCTGGCCCGGTTCGACGGCGCGGCTGAGTACGAGTTCGCCGTGGAGTTGGCGCTCGACGCCCTGGTCGCCCGGCTCGGTGCCGTGTGAAGCCACTGCTCGCAGTCGTCCTCGTGCTGGTGGCCGGATGCGCCGGCCCCGCGACCACGCCGTCGTTTCCCGTTGGCGCGGCGGCGGATTATCAGCTCGGCGGCGCGTATCCGCCCCCGTCGGGCGTGCGCCTGGTGGTCCGGGACGCCACCGCCACGCCCGCGCCCGGCGTCTACAACATCTGCTACGTCAACGGATTCCAGACCCAGCCCGGCGAGCGGGACCTCTGGCTGCGGGAGCGGCGTGAGCTGATCCTGTTCGACGCCAACGGGAATCCGGTCATCGACCCGAACTGGCCGGACGAGCTGATCGTCGACACCTCCACCGCGGACAAGCGCGCCCGGCTGGCCGGCATCGTCGGCGAGACCGTGAAAACCTGTGCCGGCAAGGGATTCAACGCCGTCGAGTTCGACAACCTGGACTCCTACAGCCGTTCCGATGGCGCGCTCACCGCCGAGGACAACCTGGCCCTCGCCACCACCCTGGCGGCCGCCGCCCACGACGCCGGCCTGCTCGCCGGCCAGAAGAACTCCGCCGAGCTCGGCCGGCGCGGCGCCGGCGAGGCCAGGTTCGACTTCGCCGTGGCCGAGGAATGCCTGCGGTTCGGGGAATGCGCCGCCTACGCGCAGGCCTACGGCGACCAGGTCGTCGACATCGAGTACACCGACGACCTGCCCGGACCGGTCGACGGGGTGTGCGCGCTGCCGGATCGTCCCAAGTCGACTACCATCCGTGATCGAAAGCTCGTCACCCCGAGCTCCCCGGACCACTTCCACCGTCACTGCTGACAAAACCGATGTCTCAGGGCCGGAACTGGTCAACAATGTCGTCGCTACGCAGTCGTGACGGATCAGCTGGAGTGAACGTGAAGAGAATCAGGGCGGCGGCCATCGTCCTCGCCGTCGGTCTGGCCGCCGCCGCGGTGTCCACGGGCCCGTCGGCCGCCCAGACCATCACCCTGGGCAACGGGGTCGCGGTCGACATCCCCGACGGCATGACCGCCGGGATCATGGTCTACGACCGCAAGACCGGCGACGATTCCGTGCAGTACAACGCGCATATGCAGTTCCGGTCCGCCTCCGTGGTCAAGCTGCTGATCGCGCTCGACTACCTGGAGTCGCACGCCCCGGACTACGTGATCCCGCAGGTCGACCTGGACCAGCTCCAGCCGATGCTGCGCTCCAGCGACGACAACGCGGCCAGCTACCTGTGGGTCAAGGACGGCTGGGAGACCATCGTGCAGCGGATGGCCGCCGAGATCGGCCTGCCCGACACCGCGCCGCCGGCCAACCGGGGCATGTGGGGCTACACCGCGATCAGCGCCTCCGACATCGTCAAGGTCTACCGCTACATCCTGGACCGGGCCAACCCGACGGTCCGCGACTTCATCATGAACAACCTGCACCAGACCACCAAGTGCGGCAACGACGGCTTCGACCAGTCCTTCGGCATCCAGAGCGCGCTGCCCCGGCCGTGGGGCGTCAAGCAGGGCTGGTCCGGCTTCGGCAACCCGACCACGGTGTGCAGCCCGGCCAACCCCACCCCGCCCGCGCCGCCGAGCGCCAGCGCGCGCAGCATGGTCCGGACCAGTGATGGCCTGCTCGTCGTCGGACCGGCCGTGCCCTCGGCCACCCCGGCCATCGACCTGACCAGCCGCGCGATGCACACCACCGGCACGGTCGGCCTGCACGACCAGAAGATCGTCGTCGTGCTGACCCTGGAGCCGGTCGGCACCGCCTTCGACGTCTCGTCGAGCCGGATCACCAGCCTCACCTCGGCGGTCGACCAGGCCGGCCGCTAGCACGGAAAGCGCGGGGAGCCCGCCAGTCCCCGGGCCTGCCGTCAACGGAAACGCCGTCTGGTAGTCCCGCCGCCCTGCCCCCGTTCAGTGCAGGGTGACGACCGTACGGACGCCGCCCGCCGCCGCACCCGGCTTGCCGAGGATGCGGCGGCAGGCGCGTTCGAGGGCCACGATCTTGGGGTTGTCCCGGTCGACGGCCCGCCACACCACGCCGAAGGTGCAGTCCGGCAGGTCCTCGACCGGCAGGTAGCTGATGTCGGGCCGGGTGTAGAGGCGGGTCGCCGAGGCCGGCACGAAGGCGATGGCCCGGCTCAGCGACACCGCCGAGAGCAGCGACTCGAAGCGGGCGACCTCGTGACCGGTGTAGTCGACCGGCACGTCGTCGGTCCGGGGCGCCGCCGCCCAGAAGTCACGGGCGCGCTCGTCGGCCGGGGCGACTGGCTGGCCGGGCTGCGGCTGACCGTGAAGTCCAGTGGGCATTGCCACGAGGACTTCGTGTTCGGCCCAGATGTGCGGACCGTGCTGGACATGTCCGAAATGGACAGTGTGGTCCTCGATCCCGGGCGGCGGGCCATCGCCGTCGAGTCGGGGGCGACGATTCTCAAGACGTACCAGACGACCTACGCGAAATGGGGTGTCGTGCCGCCGGCAGCTCGGCATGCTGGTCCTGGTCGACGCCGGCGCGCCCGGCGCCGAGCAGCTGATGCGGGACTATGTGGCGGAAATCGGCGACGGCGTGACGACCGAGTCGGGCGCGTTCAGTGTGCCGATGAGCGACCTGCCGGCGATGCCCCAGTTCGCCACCACGCGGACTTTGCCGTGGTTGCAGGCGATCCGCATGATCGGCACCACCAGCCCCACGCTGAACGACCCGACGCTGCGGGCCGAGTACAAGTCCGCGTTCATGCGGGCCGAGTTCCCGGCCCGGCAGATCGAGGCCCTGTACGAGCATCTGACCCGGGACGACTTCGCCAATCCCAACGCCGCCGTGCAGCTGACGTCGTACGGCGGCCGGATCGCCGCAGTCGATCCCACGGCCACTGCCTCGGCGCACCGTGACGCCGTGTTCAAGATGCAGTGGCAGGTGTTCTGGAACGACGCCGCTGCTGATGACGAGAACATCCGCTGGGCCCGGGAGTGTTATGCCGCCGTCTACGCCGACACCGGCGGCGTGCCCGTGCCCAACGAGGTCACGGATGGCTGCTACGTCAACTATCCGGACGCCGACCTCAGCGATCCGCGGCTGAACACCTCCGGCGTCGCCTGGCACGACCTGTACTACAAGCAGAACTATCCGCGCCTGCGCCGGGTCAAGGCCCGCTGGGATCCGCTCGACGTGTTCCACCATCGGCAGTCGGTCGAGCTGCCCTGAGCACCCGGTGGGCTGTGCGGGCCCTGGTGTCCGCCCAACCCGCCGGGCGGTGTCCCGCCGGGCACACTTCTTGCTCCGCCGGGTTTTCGCTGGTAGTGGCGGGCTAGGCTCGGCGCATGGCCGGTCAGGTGAACGTTTCCGAGGAACTCCTGGACTACGTGCGGCGGGTTTCGCTGCGGGAGGACGAGGTCCTGCGCGCGCTGCGCGAGGAGACCGAGGGGCTGCCGGGCGGGCGGACCTTCCCGGTGGCGGCCGAGGAGGGGCAGCTGCTGGGGCTGCTGGTGTCGTTGCTTGGGGCCAGGTCGGTGCTGGAGGTCGGCACCTACACCGGCTACAGCACGCTGTGCCTGGCCCGGGCCATGCCGTCCGACGGCCGCGTGGTCACGTGTGACATCACCAAGAAGTGGCCGGCGATCGGCTTGGAGCACTGGAAGCGCGCCGGTGTCGCCGACCGTGTGGACGTCCGCGTCGGCCCCGGCCGGGACGTGCTGACCGGTCTGCTGACCGAGCCCGAGTTCGGCCCGTCCAGCTTCGACGTCGTCTTCATCGACGCCGACAAGGAGAACTACCCCTCCTACTACGAGCTTTCCCTACGCCTCGTGCGCCCCGGCGGGCTGATCGTCATCGACAACACCCTCCTGTTCGGCACCGTCGCCGACCCGTCCGTGACCGATCCCGCCACCGTCGCCGTCCGCGAGCTCAACCAGTCCCTGCACGCCGACGACCGGGTCGAGCTCTCCCTCCTGCCGATCGCCGACGGCGTGACCTTGCTGCGCCGCAAGCCGGAGTAACCACCCCGCCTCCCCCGCCCGCGCCTCCGCCCCCAACTCCCTCTGCCCCCGCCCACCCCAGGTCCCTCTGCCCCGCCCACCCCAGGTCCCGCTGTCCCGCCCACCCCAAGATCAAGGGACCGATCCTCTCGTTCAACGCCAGGAAGGGCCCCTTCATGACGTCCGGTGTCATGAAGGGGCCCTTCCTGACGTTCAACAGTACTTTGTTAGGGAGGAAGGTTTCGTTGGCATAGCACGCAGGCCCCGGCCCAGCAGCGCAGG
>NZ_JBIUAG010000032.1:0-125124 GCF_044547355.1 Kutzneria sp. NPDC052558 | reverse complement strand
TGCGTCTTGCTCTTGGCCTTCCCCCCCCGCCCCGTCACCCAAGCCCCCTTCCAAGCGCCAAAACGGGGGGGGACGGGGGGACGGGGGTGGGTGGGGGACTTCGTGGCGGGGGGTCACCAGGGCTTGGCCATGGCGGTGAGCATGCTGCTCTGGGCGTCGTCCTCGGCGATCTCCCACATGAACGCGCCGCGCAGGCCGGCCCGGCGGGCGTAGTCGGAGCGGATGCCGATCGAGCGCGGGTTCTCGAAGCTGACGAACTTCTGCTGGGCGGCGTTGTAGAGCCACGGCGCCTGGGCGTTGGCGTCCCAGTGCTGCTCCCACGCCGGGTCGGTCAGCAGGTTCGCCTTGATGTCGCCCCAGCTGCCCGGGTCGAAGCTGGTGTCCCACGGCTGGAAGAGCCCATGGTTGGGGCCGGCCTGGGTGACGTGGAAGCCGCGGCCGTAGAACGGCACGCCCAGCACGATCCGGTCCGCCGGCACCCCGTGCTGCTCGTAGTACTGGACCGCGCCGGTGACGTTGTTCCACCGCTTCATCGGCTGGCCCAGCGGATCCGACGGCACCTGGGCCATCGGCGCGTTGAACGTGGACACCGGGGAGAAGCCGGTGCCCATGTCGTAGGTCATGAGGTTGACCCAGTCCAGCACCCGGGCGATGCCGCCGAGGTCGAAGCTGGCCGCCGGGTCGTACGGGTCGCCGTACTTGCCGGCGCCGGTCTGCAACCGGCCCGCGGGCAGCGCGGCGGTGAGCAGCTTGTGGCTGCCGCCCAACTGGTCCAGCTGCCGGCGGAACTCCTTGGCCAGCAAGGTCGCGTTGGCCTTGTCCTGCAGACGGGCCGTGATCTCGGCCGGGCCGCCGGAGACCGGGAACTCCCAGTCGATGTCCACGCCGTCGAACACACCCTGGTAGGTCTGGAAGAAGGTGGTCAGGCAGGAGCTCACGAACTTCTTGCGGGACGCGTCGGTCAGCGCCGCGTCCGAGAAGCCGCCGGCGCCCCAGCCGCCGACCGAGATCGACACCTTCAGGTTGGGGTGGCCGGCCTTCAGCTGCTTGAGCGCCGCGAAGTCGCCCGCCGCCCCGTTCGGCACGGCGCAGACGCCGTTGGCGATGGTCGAGAACGCGTAGAACACGTTGGTCACGGTGTCGGCCGGGATCTTCGCCACCGGGTAGGAGCCGCTCTCCCAGCCGGCGAAGTACGCGCCGACGACGTGGGGCGGCGCGGCATGGTGGTCGGGCGCGGCCGGGCTGGCCGTGGCCGTCCCGACGACGGCCAGCGCGGCCAGCCCGAGGGTGGTCAGAGCACGCAGGGAAGACATGCCGGCCACTCTGTAATGCCGCGCTCACGAACAGCAAGGGGCCGGTGTGGTTCAGACCAAAAATTCGCCTGATCAGCCGGTCAGCACCAGCGCCCCCGTCGCCGCGGCCAGGCCGGCCAGGGCGGTGACCAGGCCGGTGCGCAGGAACCGCGGCCAGGCGATCTTCACCCCGGCCGCGGTGCAGCGCTCGTACCACAGCAGCGTGGCCAGGGAGGCCCACGGCGTGACGATCGGGCCCACGTTGACGCCGATCAGCAGCCCCAGCAGCTGGTTGTGGTTGGCGACCGGGACCACCGCCTCGCCGGCGGTGTAGGCCGGCAGGTTGTTGAGGACGTTGGACAACCCCGCGCCGGCGCCGGCGGCCCGGAAGATGCCGCCCGGGCCGTTGTCGCTGCCCATCACCGCCTGCATCACGCCGGCCAGGCCATGGTCGCTGATCGTCTGCACGACGAAGAACAGGCCGGTGACGAACACCAGCAGCCGCCACGGCAGCAGGCCCCAGCGCAGCGATCCCCGCTTGCGCACGGCGAAGGCGATCACCACCACGCCGGCGCACACCGGCGACACGATGGCCAGCTCCAGGCCGGCTACCACACCGGCGACGAAGATCACGCAGGCGACGGCGCAGATGGCGAACAGCACCGGATCGGCGGCCTTGGGCGCGGTCGGTGGCTGGTAGCGGTCGACCCCGCGCCGGCCCCGCCGCCAGTAGAAGATCCACAGGCAGACCGCGGTCGCCGCCACCGATGCCAGCTCCGGCACGACCATGCGCTGGGCGAACTGCGGCGCGCTGAGCGCCACCCGGTTCATCGCCAGCAGATTGGTCAGGTTCGACACCGGCAGCAGCAGGCTGGCGGTGTTGGCCAGCCACACCGTGGTCATGGCCAGCGGCGCGCCCGGGATGTCCAGCCGCTTGGCCACCGCCAGCATGACCGGCGTCAGCAACACCGCCGTGGTGTCCAGGTTCAGCGTCGCGGTGGTGATCGCCGCGAACAGCACGCACAGCAGGAACAGCAGCACGAAGTTGCCGCGCGCCACCATCGTCAGCCGGATCGCGATGGTGTCGAACACCCCGGCCTCGGCGGTCAGCTCGGCCAGCACGATCACCGCGGCCAGGAACACCAGGATCGGCCCGATCCGGGCCATGGTGCCCTCGGCCTGCGCCACCGGCAGCAGCCCGCCGGCCAGGAACACCAGCCCCAACGCGAGCAGCCCGATCGCCACCCAGTCCAGCGCGTCCAGCTTCAGCCGCACGGCTCTGTCTTCCTTTCTCCGCACGACATTCACAACCGGGGCCGCATCCGGCTCCGCGGATCCCACAACAGAAAGTCCCCGTCGTCGCTGGCGCTGGCGATCAGCGGCTGGCCGTCGACGCGGACCCTGGTCAGGGCCCGCACCGTGCCGCCGTGGGCCTGGTACTCGCCGACCAGCTCGCCGGACCGCACGTCCCAGAACTGGATCAGGCCGCCGAAGCCGCCGCTGGCCAGCAGCCGGCGGTCGCCGACCCGCACCGGCCCGAGCGCGCCGACGTACCCGAGGCCGCTGTCCATCACCAGCCGCACCTCCTGGTCGCCGGGATCGCCGACGGCGATGGTGCCGTCCTGGCAGCCGGCGGCCAGCCGGCCGTCGACCACGGTCAGCGTCACCACCCCGGCCAGGCCGTCGTCGAACGTGCCCAGCAGCTCGCACGACCCCGGATCCCACAGCAGCACCCGGCCGTCGCTGTCGGCGCTGGCCAGCAGCGGGCCGCGCGGGCCGTCCACGGCGGCCAGCGACACCACCTCGGCCGCCGGCCCGCGCAGCACCTGCGACTCCTCGGCCCGGTCCAGCGGCCACAGCCGGATCGTGCCGTCGGCGCTGCCGCTGGCCATGAACCGCTCGCCGTTGACCAGCAACGGAGTCACGGTCCACACCTCGCCGGTGTGCTCGGCCCGGGTCGACAGGTGCTCCCCGGTGTCGGCGTCCCAGATCCGCACGGTGCCGTCCGAGGACCCGGTCGCGAGCAGCACTCGGCCCGGCCCCGGCACCGACGCCAGCGCCCGGATCGTGCTGCGGTGCCCGCGCAGGGTCCGCTCCTCGGAGAAGCCGGACAGCTCGTGCAGGTGCACGGATCCGTCCAGCGCCCCGCTGGCCAGCAGGGTCCGGTCCGGCAGCAGCACGGACGTCAGCGCCCACACCGCGCTGGACCGCACCGACTGGAGCTCGTCGGTCTGGAACGTGACCGGGTCGGCCAGCCGGATCGTGCCGTCCACGCCGCCGCTGGCCAGCTGCACCCGGCCCTCGACCTCGACCGAGGCCAGCGCCCACACCTCGCCGGTGTGGTGGCTGAACCGGTGCTCGACGCCGTCCCTGGCCGTGCGCGGGTTCCACAGCCGCACCGTGCTGTCGGCGCTGCCGCTGGCCAGCAGCTCGCCCTGCTCGGTCGGCACCACCGCGAGCGTGCGGATGGTGCTGACGTGGCCGACGAACGAGTTGACCAGCGCCCCGCTGCGCGGGTGCCAGATGTGGATCATGCCGTCGGCCCCGCCGCTGGCCAGCAGCGACTCGCCGTTGACGGTGATCGTGGTCAGCGCCCACACCGTGCTGCGGTGGGCCTGGATCGTGCGCAACACCGCGCTGGTCTCCGGGTCCCACAGCCGGATCGTGCCGTCGGCCCCGCCGCTGGCCAGCAGCTCGCGGCCGGCGACCTCGACCGAGGCCAGCGCCCACACCCGGCCGCCGCGGCGCACCAGGGTGCGCAGCCGCTGCCCGCTGTCCGGGTCCCAGAGCTGGATCATCGACCCGGATCCGGTGCCGGCCAGGCAGATCCGGCCGCCTACGCGGACCGTGGCCAGCGCCCACACCTCACCCTCGAGGAACCGGCTCTCCCGGCGCAGCGCGCCCGAGTCCAGGTCCCAGGTGCGCACGATGCCGTCCACGCCGCCGCTGGCGATCATGCCGTGCTCGCCCTCGGCGCCCGGGATGGCCGCCAGCACACGGACCGGGCCGGTGTGCCCCTCCAGGTTGAGCACGGTCTGCCCGCTGGCCACGTCGATCAGCCGCACCGCGCCGTCCGCGCCGCCCCGGGCCAGCAGCGACCGGCCGCCCGAGCGGATCTCGGCCAGCACCCACACCGGCCCCTGGCTGTCCGGCTCGCCGACGTGCGAGTCGTCGCCCGGGAACGGCGGCGGCGGAAAGCGCAGCACCTCCGGCGGCGTGGTCCGCGCCGGCCGGGCGGCCACCCGGCCCAGGCAGTCCACAATGGAGTTGAGCGCGGCGCGGGCGTCCTTGCCCTCGAAGGTGACGCCGTCGATGCGGTCCACCATCTCGGCCAGCAGCAGCCCGGCGTGCACGGAGACCGCCAGCACCCGGCCCGCACTGCCGGGGCTGTCGATCAGCGCCTGCAACCACGACTCACCGGCGTACGGCAGCGCCACCGTGCTCGCCGAGATCACCGTGATGACGTAACGCCCGTGCTCCAAGGCTTCCGCCGCCAGCCGCCGCAGGCCGTCCGGGGTGGACGCCTCGGCCAGCGGCCGGATCACCACCGCGTAACCGAGCCGGTCCAGCTCCCAGCGCAGCCACTCCGCCCAGGCGAAGTCCCGGGGGTGGTAGCTCAGGCAGATCTGCGCGGCCAACCGCTCCGTGCTCTCCGTGTCGTCGCCCACCACCTCCGTCTCGGTCTCGGTTCCGTCCAAAGTGGTCAGTTCCACCATGGCGGTCTCGGCCGTGCCGTCCTCGGCCGCCGGCAGCAGCTGGCTCCACCGACGGGCCGCCTTCGAGTAGGGCGGGCCGAGCGCCTCCAACACCGTATGAAGCACACGGGCGAAAGCCATGCTGTTGGGCGCCAGGCGGGGTCCCGTTACTCCAAACGGGTCAGCCAGCATCGCCGCGAAGTCCAGCGGCTGCCCCATCCGGCTGCCGACGAAGCGCGAGACCTCGCCGAAGACCCGCACGGCCTCGTCCCGACGCAGCGTGCCCAGCAGGACCTCCCGCACGCCCTTGCGGAAGTCGTACTGCACCTGGTCCGGATCCTCATCCGGCTCGTCCTCCCCGACGCGGTGCAGCAGTTGCCCCAGAAAGACTTCCGCCAGGTGCGCCGGCCCCGACTCGGGCAGCATCGTCGTCTGCACGAGCCGCATCACCGGCAGGTTCAGCGGCGCGGTCGCCAGGTACGAGGCGAGCCGGAAAGCCGTGGGGGACGCCGTCGCGCGGAACGCCTGCACCAGATCCAGCGGCGCGTCCGGCGGCGCGTCGACCATCCACTCCGGACGCGCGCCGAGCTCACCCCCGGCCAGCACCACCACGCCGTCGACCCAGCCCCGGTTCTCGCCGGCCAGCAACGAGGCCCAGCGCCCGATCCACCGGGCGTCCAACTCCATGACGGGAACGGGAATCCCGGTCGGCGGCGGCGCGCCGAAGCCCTGGTTGCGCGGCTGGAACTCGAAACGCCGAAACGGCAGCCCCGACTCGAAGGCCCGCAGCCGCACCGGAACCGGCACCACACCGGTGCGATGCCACAGCCGCTGCGGCAGCGGCTGCACGATCGCCACCGAGCCCGACTGCGACCACATCGCCAACAACCATGACATGGCGCCGGAAAGCCACGCCTCGCCGACGCAGTCGCTGAGCATCAGCACCAGCCGGCGGCCGCTCGGATCGATCAGCTCACGGGGACTGCGACTCGGCGACCCCGGCCGCCGCAGCCGCGGCTCGTCCTCGCGGCTGTCCATCTCCCACACGCGAACGTCGCGGAACGCCCCCATCCGCTCCAGCAACACCCGCAGCTCCGTCGCCGCCCGATGCCAGATCCGCATCGACGGCCCGGAGTCCACGACCAGCGCGACCTCCAGCCACCGCGTCATCTCCGGCTGCCACTCCGGCAGCCACAGCCCGGTGTCGGCGATCTGGTCGGCCGTGGCCTGCTCGTTGAGGACGATCCGGTGCGGATCCGGCACCCGCCGCTTCAACGGCCGCAACGCCCGCGACAGCCGCAGCATGTCCGGCAGCGCCGGGGCCGCCGGGCTCAGCATCGTCAGGCCGGTCATGCCGTCCACCTGGCCGTTTCCGCCCGGCAGGTGCACCGACGCCGACGACGCCGGCACCTCGGTGGCCCCCGGCGACGGCCGGGAACCCAAGCGGCGCTGGGGTTCCGCGTCGCTGCCGGCCGGCGGGACCTGCTCGGCCGGCTCCACCGGCGGCGGCAACGGCTCCCGGTCCGGCGTCGGCTCGCCCGTCCCCCGGGCACGCGCCTCGCCGAGGTGGCCGGCCAGCCAGATGGCGTCGGCCAGCTCCTCGCCGGAGACGTCCACCCGCGCCGCCGCCAGCGCGTCGACGAGCCGTTCGAGCCTCATTGGCCGGGCTGGCTGAGCGGCCGCAGCAGGGCGTCGAGCAGCCGCGCCCGGGTCTCCTCGGGTGGCCGACCGCCGGACGCGGCCAGGTAGATGGCGTTGAGCAGCTGGTCGTTGGCCAGGTCGCCGACCCGGCGGTCCTCCAGGAAACGCTCGATCACGTCCTCGCTGGCCGCCACCGTCTCCGGGCCCAGGTGCGCGGTCACGATCTCGGTCAGCTGCTGGCGGTTGGGCGTGCGGATGTCCACCCGCAGGCAGCGCCGCAGGAACGCCGGCGGGAAGTCCCGCTCGCCGTTGCTGGTCAGGACCACCACCGGGAAGGCGTTGCACCGCACCCGGCCGCGCTGGATCGCGACCCGGTCGGTGCCGTCGGCGATCATCACCTCGACCGTGGCCTGGTCGTCGGGCAGGCGGGTGAGCTCGGGGATCTCGAACTCGCCCTCCTCGAACACGTTGAGCAGGTCGTTGGGCAGGTCGACGTCGCTCTTGTCGATCTCGTCGATCAGCAGCACCCGAGGCCGGGCCTGCGGCAGCAACGCGGTGCCCAGCTTGCCCAAGCGGATGTAGCGGCCGATGCTCGGCGGCGCCGTCGGCTCTCCGCCGCCGGTGACGCCGCGCAGCAGCGGACGCGTGCCGCCCGGGCGCAGGCTGGCGTCCTGCAACCGCCCCACCGCGTCGTACCGGTAGAGGCCGTGCTCCAGCGTGGACCGGCTGGTGATCGGCCAGCGCAGCACCGGACCCAGCTTCAGCTCGTGGGCGATGCTGTAGGCCAGGGTCGACTTGCCGGTGCCGGGCTTGCCGGTGACCAGCAGCGGCCGCCGCAGGTACAGCGCCGCGTTCACGATCTCCGTGACCTCGCTGTCGGCCCGGTAGGTGGTGGCCCGCTCCTGCTCGCCCAGCTTGCGCCCACCCGAGCCGTCGGTCCCCAGCCTCGGCTGCACGAGGGGCAGGCCGCCGAACTCGCGCCACCGCGGCGGCGGCGGGAGACGGTCGATGCCGTCGTGCGGCTCGCCGACGCCCCGGTAGATCAGCCAGTCCTCGTCCCCGGTCATGGTGGGGATCCTCCCGTTGAACTCGGCGCGGACAACCCGAACCGCGGCTCGGGCAGGCGGGACGGGTCGTCCCAGAGCAGGCTGAGATGGTTGCCGCAGTGGTCGTCGGCGGCGCCCGGGGCATCGGCCTCCTTGCGGGCGCGCAGCGCGTGGTCGGGCAGCCGCGGCAACGGGCCGTGGGCGAGCATGTCAGCCAGCTGGAGGTGACCGCCCTCGCCGTGGTGCTCACGGCACCACAGCGCCACCGGCGTGCCGGCGAACACCGCCGCCCCCAGCACGGAGTCGACCGCCTGGTGCCCGGGCGGCGGCGGGCCCGGCCACGCCACCGCCACCGGCTGGTCGCCCGACAGCTCCCGGTACAGCCGCTGCGGATCGCGGCCGTCCTCGTCGGCCATCCACCGCACCGCCGCCTCCGGGTGCAGGCTGCTGTGCTCCTGTAGCCAGCGCCACTTCGCGCGCCACTGCTGGCGCAGCGGCAGCGACGTCGTGCGCAGGCGGTCCAGACTGCGCACCACCACCGGGTAGTAGACGCCCAGCGGGCTGCGGAACGGCGTGCCCGAGGTGATCAGCCACTTGTCCACCGGCATCACCAACAGGCGGTGCGGCAGGATGAACTCCACCATCGGCTCCACGGAGTCCGACACCAGCAGGCTGCCGCAGTCCAGCAGCGCGCGGTCGATGACGTCCGGGATCTCCTCGATCGTGTACGAGGTGTCGTCGCGGGCCAGCGTCTGGCTGTCCATGTCCAGCCACAGCCACACCGACACCTGGAAGCGGTTGTGGTCGAGGCCGTCCTCCTCGATCTGCACCAGCAGCGAGGCGCGGCCCCCCGGCTTGGTGGTGTGGAAGTGCGCGCTCTCCCGCGCGGCCGCCAGCAGCTGCGGCGGCAACTCGCAGCGCCGCACCACGTCCGCGTTCCAGCGCCGCAACGCCTGCGCGGTCTGGCCGCGGCCGTCCACCGCGGCCGCGAGGTACTCCACGAACACCAGCAGCGGCGGCAGTTGTCCCGGCGGCGTCATCATGTTGACGAGTTCGTCCACCACGCCCAGCAGGTCGTCCGGGGCCGACTCCAGCTGCGGCGCCAGCGGCCCCACCGCCGCGCGGTACAGGCTGCCCGAATCCACCTCGGAGGTCAGCGCCGCCAACAGCTTGCGCAGGTCCGCCCGCTCCGCGGCGTGCAGGATCTCCAGCGGGATGTGCGCGGCCACCAGCTCCGCCGCCTCGTCCACGCGGTAGTGCCCCGGGCTCACCAGCCGCAGCGCGTCCACCAGCTTGCGCAGGCCGCCGTAGTGCCGCTGGCACTCCTCGACCAGGGCCAGCGTGTACAGCCGGTCGCTGGAGTGGATCGGCACCTCGAAGCCCGGGCCCAGGCGGTTGCGCAGCTCCGACACGACCAGGCCACGGCTGCCCGGGTCGTGCAGGTCCTCCACCTCGAGCAGCAGCACCACCAGCCGGTTGCGCACGTGCTCCGGCAACTGCGGCCGGCCAGCAGACCCCACGCGCGCCTCCCCCGTAGCTGACGATCTTCGCCGGGCCATCGTAGGTCGCCGCCGGTCGTCCGGCCCCGTCGCGGCCCAGGCTAACCAGGGTTGGACCGTCCGTCTGCGTCAAATGGCACGGACCGACCAGCATGATTGGGCACTTCGGGTGACAGAACCGCCCGGGGGTATCCAGGCCACGCTACGTTGCCACTTCACAGCGGAGAGCAGCGACAGCCCCGCCGACGAGCCGGCGTGCGGGCCACTTGGTGAAGGGGAAGCGGTGGCCCGCACGCCAACCACGGCGGTGCGGCAGCGGACCGGTTCCGCCACGCCCGCCCTTGCACCGTCCCATCGCACGCCCCGCGGCCCGGCGCTGCCGCGCCGGTGACCGGGTGTCGTGGTGGCTCATGCGCCCGCGCCGCGCAGTCGCCGGGATCAGTGCTGCCGCACCGGCCGCCTCGGGTACGGGATCGGCAGATCCGGCGCCGGCGTCTCGGGCCGGGGCTCGTGCTTCGACCTGCTCATGGGTCGCCTCCCTCGTGGTTGGCGATGTCGCTGCGGGTTGTCGCGCTATGACCAGGTTGTCGGCGCGTCAACGGGCGACCTTGCGCACAAGCCCGCGAAGGGACCAGTCCAATCACCGTATTGGCCCAAACGGTCCAGGAGCGCCGCACAGCCGACGGTGACGAGGTAGAGTTGTCCACAGCGATCCAGCCCCCCTGGATATTGACATCAACCCCTCCTAGATTTACAGTCATGACGTTCAAGTCAATGAGAAGAGCCACAGTCGTCAAGGCGCTGCTCCGGAACAGGTGCGCGGTGCTGCGAGACACCGGCGGCCACACGGTCTGCCGCTGCCCGTGCGGATCGCACGCGGCCTCGGTGCCGAGGCACCGTCAGGTCAGCGGCGGCGTGGTGCGGTCGATCGGCGAGCTGATGCGATGTCTACCGAAGGGATGGCTCCGATGAAGACGTTCGAGGCGGTCGCCACCCGCGAGGGCAAGTGGTGGGTCGTCGACGTCAACGGCGTGGGCGCCACCCAGGGGCGGACGACCACGGAGGCCCAGGAGATGGCCGAGGACCTGGTGACGGCCATGCTGGGCACCACCGCCCGGGACTTCGTCGTCGACATCGTCTACCGGCTGCCCGACGATCTCGCCGTCGAGTTCGAGGAGGCCCGCCGACAGCAGCGGCTGGCCGAGGAGGCCCAGCAGCGGGCCGCCGCCTCATCCCGGAAGCTGGTGCACAACGTGCTGGCCGCCGGACTGTCCAAACGAGACGCGGCCAAGGTGCTCGGCCTGTCGCCGCAACGAATAAGCCAGCTGACCGCCGACCCCGGCTAGAACCGCCGTCGGCCAACGCCGTACACCACACCGAAACCGAGCCCGCCGATCACGGCCGCCACCGCCACCTGAGCCAGCACCGCGACCACCGGCACGGGGGCGTTGTCAAACAGGAGGTGAGCCATAGCCCCGACCGGGGGCAGTTGATTGAACACCAGCACCGCCAGGGTCACGCCCATCACGGCGACCAGGGACCAGCCGGTGGTCGGGATCATCGGGCGGGCGCACAGCAGGCCGAGGGCGATGCCGGTGACGGCGGCGATGACATGGGCGACACAACCGAGAGCGATATCGGACAGCGCGTAAGGGTGGTGATGGATCAGGGCCGGCACGAAGGTGGCCAGCAGCACCAGGCCGCCGGTGAGCACGCCGGCGGCGCCGACAAGAGCGAACAGCAGCCGACGCCAGCCGCCGACGGCGGCCAGGGTGACGTGGCGCTGGACGGGATCCTCGTTGTTGACCAGCACCACGGTCAGCCACGCCGCCAGCGGGAACAGGGCCAGTTCGGAAACGCCGTACGGCGGCCGAGGAGTGCCTGGATCGCCGCCGTAGAGGATGCCGGCCACCGCCAGGTACACGAAGACGGGAGGGAGCCATCGCTGGGACTTGAACAGATCGGCGAGCAGGTAGCGGATCACACCATCCTCCGCACCGACTGCACGCCGGGCAGCTGAGCCACCTGGTCGACCGCCTCGGACGTGCAGGTGACGACCAGCTCCACGAAGCCGACCGTCGCCTCCGGCCGGAGCCGGCCCTCGGTCATCAGGTGCACGGTGGCCCCGGGCAGCTTCGCCCCGGCGCCGGTGTGGTCGGTGACCAGCACCGTGACCCCGGCCTCGACGGCCTCGTGGACCAGGTCGCTGAGCACTGCTCGGGCGGCGACGTCCAGCCCGGCCCACGGCTCGTCCAGCACCAGGAAGCCGTCCATGGCGGCAAAAGTCTGGGTGATGCCGACCTTCTGGGCGTTGCCCTTGGACAGCTCCGACATCGGCTGGTCCAGGTCGCCGGCGAAGCCGAGTCGCGCCAGCAGCGCGTCCTGGGTGGCCTGTCCGTTCTGGGCAGGCTGCGCATTCTGGATGGGCAGGCGGCGAATCCGGGCGAAATGCCGCAGGTACGCCCGGGCCGACAGGCGCAGCTGGTCGGGGAAGCGCTCGGGCAGGTACGACGCCGTGGGCGGCCGCCCGCGGACGGCGCCGGCGCTGGGCGCCGTGATGCCGGCGGCGATGCGCAGCAGGGTGGACTTGCCGCAGCCGTTCTCGCCGAGCACCACGGTCACCGTGCCCGGCGCGAGCTCGGCGTCGACGCCCCGCAGCACCATCGGCCCGCGCCCGTAGCGCATCCACACGCCGTCGACAGTGATCACGAACACCCCTCCCCGCCGAGCGAGCGTGCCACAGGCGGTGAGAGATTCACGTGAGCGAGCTCGCGAGCTCACCGCCAGACGCAGTAGCCAGACCCCCCTTGAAGCCGAATACAGGACAAGCGTACTGTTAAGGCCGAGCAGGGTCCGGCGGCGCACCCCACCAAGGTGCGCGACACTCGGTCCCTACGTTCCCGAACCTGACCAGCGCCGTCGCACGATGGAGTTTGACGTGACTGCACCTGCGAGCAAGGACAGCTTCGGCGCCCGTGGCACGCTCACCGTTGGGGACGCCTCGTACGAGGTGTTCCGGCTGAGCGCGGTCGACGGCGCCGAGCGCCTGCCGTACAGCCTCAAGATCCTGTTGGAGAACCTGCTGCGCACCGAGGACGGTGCGAACATCACGGCCGACCACGTCCGTGCGCTGGCGAGCTGGGACCCGAGCGCGGATCCCGACACCGAGATCCAGTTCACCCCGGCCCGGGTGATCATGCAGGACTTCACCGGCGTGCCCTGCGTGGTCGACCTGGCCACCATGCGCGAAGCCGTCACCCAGCTGGGCGGCGACCCGGCCAAGGTGAACCCCCTGGCCCCGGCCGAGCTGGTCATCGACCACTCGGTGATCGCCGACATCTTCGGCCGGCCCGACGCCTTCGAGCGCAACGTGGACCTGGAGTACGAGCGCAACCGCGAGCGCTACCAGTTCCTGCGCTGGGGCCAGACCGCCTTCGACGAGTTCAAGGTGGTGCCGCCCGGCACCGGCATCGTGCACCAGGTCAACATCGAGCACCTGGCCCGCGTGGTGATGGTGCGCAACGGCGTGGCCTACCCGGACACCGTGGTCGGCACCGACAGCCACACCACCATGGTCAACGGCATCGGCGTGCTGGGCTGGGGCGTCGGCGGCATCGAGGCCGAGGCGGCCATGCTCGGCCAGCCGGTCTCCATGCTCATCCCGCGCGTCGTCGGCTTCAAGCTGCACGGCGAGCTGCCGGCCGGGGCCACCGCCACCGACCTGGTGCTGACCATCACCGAGATGCTGCGCAAGCACGGCGTGGTCGGCAAGTTCGTCGAGTTCTACGGCTCCGGCGTGTCCGCGGTGCCGCTGGCCAACCGGGCCACCATCGGCAACATGAGCCCCGAGTTCGGCTCCACCTGCGCCATCTTCCCGATCGACGGCGAGACGGTGGACTACCTCAAGCTCACCGGCCGCAGCGCCGAGCAGGTGGCGCTGGTCGAGGCGTACGCCAAGGAGCAGGGCCTCTGGCACGACCACGAGGCCGAGGCGGTCTACTCCGAGAACCTGGAGCTGGACCTGGCCACCGTGGTGCCGTCCATCGCCGGCCCCAAGCGCCCGCAGGACCGCATCGAGCTGGCCGAGGCCCGCAAGCGCTTCCAGCAGAACGTGCGCGACTACGTCAAGGCCGACGACAACGTGGACGAGGAGCTGGACGAGTCGTTCCCGGCCAGCGACGCCCCCGCGCACAACGCGGCCGCCAACGGCGCCCGCCCGCGCAAGGTCGTGTCGGTGACCCTGGAGGACGGCACCGAGACCACGCTGGACCACGGCCACGTGGGCATCGCGGCCATCACCTCCTGCACCAACACGTCCAACCCGTCGGTGATGATCGGCGCGGCGCTGCTGGCCAAGAACGCGGTCGAGCGCGGCCTGTCCCGCAAGCCCTGGGTGAAGACCACCCTGGCCCCGGGCTCCAAGGTCGTCATGGACTACTACGAGAAGGCCGGCCTGACCCCGTACCTGGACAAGCTGGGCTTCAACCTGGTCGGCTACGGCTGCACCACCTGCATCGGCAACTCCGGCCCGCTGCCGGAGGAGATCTCCGCCGCGGTGCAGGAGAACGACCTGGCCATCGTGTCGGTGCTGTCGGGCAACCGGAACTTCGAGGGCCGGATCAACCCCGACGTCAAGATGAACTACCTGGCCAGCCCGCCGCTGGTGGTGGCCTACGCGTTGGCCGGCACCATGGACCTGGACCTGACCAGCGAGCCGATCGGCGTGGACAACGAGGGCAAGGACGTCTACCTCGCCGACATCTGGCCGTCCCCGCAGGACGTGCAGGACGTCATCGCCACCGCGGTGACCTCGGAGATGTTCACCAAGGACTACGCCGACGTGTTCGCCGGCGACGAGCGCTGGCAGTCGCTGCCGACGCCGACCGGCAACACCTTCGAGTGGGCCGACGACTCCACCTACGTGCGCAAGCCCCCGTACTTCGAGGGCATGGCGCTGGAGACGTCCCCGGTCACCGACATCACCGGGGCCCGGGTGCTGGCGCTGCTGGGCGACTCGGTCACCACCGACCACATCTCCCCGGCCGGCTCCATCAAGGCCGACTCCCCCGCCGGCAAGTACCTCACCGAGCACGGCATCGAGCGCCGGGACTTCAACTCCTACGGCTCGCGCCGCGGCAACCACGAGGTCATGATCCGGGGCACCTTCGCCAACATCCGGCTGAAGAACCTGCTGCTGGACGGCGTCGAGGGCGGCTTCACCCGCAACTTCCTGGCGGGCGGCGAGCAGACCACCATCTTCGACGCGTCGGCCGCCTACATCGAGGCCGGTGTGCCGCTGGTGATCCTGGCCGGCAAGGAGTACGGCTCGGGTTCGTCGCGTGACTGGGCGGCCAAGGGCACCAGCCTGCTGGGCGTGCGCGCGGTGATCGCCGAGTCCTTCGAGCGCATCCACCGCTCCAACCTGATCGGCATGGGCGTGCTGCCGCTCCAGTTCCCGGCCGGCGAGAACGCCGCCTCGCTGGGCCTGGACGGCACCGAGACCTTCGACTTCGCCGGCGTCACCGAGCTGAACAACGGCTCCACGCCGCGCACCGTCAAGGTCACCGCGACCAAGGCCGACGGCGCCACGGTCGAGTTCGACGCCGTGGTGCGCATCGACACCCCCGGCGAGGCGGACTACTACCGCAACGGCGGCATCATGCAGTACGTGCTGCGCAAGATGGTCAACAGCTGACCTGAGCCCGACCAGGGGCCGCCACCGGGAACCTCCCCGGTGGCGGCCCTGTGTCTTGGGCGGACACGATGGTTGCCATGGCGGGCCCGCCTGCGGATACGCTGCCCAGATGGCGGGATTCGCCGCCGCGGTCGCCGTGCTCGTGCGGCAGGACGTGCAGCGCGCCTGGTCCGGGGCGTACTCGACACCACCGGGCGTTGCCCGCAGTGCCGAAAGTCCCGCCTCACGCAGGCTTGACCTACTCCATTCCGGGTATTGCCCGCGAGTTCCGTTCACCGGAGCCGCCGGCTCCGGTAAATCTCTTCGACAAACCATGCACGGCCCGTAGCTACGGCGGGCACCCGCAGATAGGATCCGAAACGATCCTTGGGCGGTGAGCATGTGGCGCGCCTGGGTCCACTATTCCGGCACATGCAGCAGGGAGTGGAACGTGATCGGCAGCACTGGAATGCGGGCGCAACTGTCCATCGGTGAGTTGATAATCCACCTGCGGGGGCAGCACGGGCTGACCCAGTACGAGTTGGCCGATCAGCTGGCGGGGGTGTCCGGCAACGACGCGGTGACCAGGGAGGAGGTGTCCCGCTGGGAGCGGGGCAAGCGCATCCCGGGCCCGTACTGGCGCAACTGGCTCAGCGAGGTGCTGGGCTGCCCGTCGGAACGCTGGGAGAGCGCCGCGCTGGCCGCCCGCAAGTCGCGGCGGATACCGGTGCAGCGGCGGCAGGCCACGGGCTGAGTCCGGAGTGTGACCGGCCAGGCCGGGCATCGTCGGGTCCGCCATCTCGACGAGGCCGGGTCGGCCGTGGATTCAATTGATGGAACGGACAACTTCTTCCGCATTGTCGCGGTAACACGGATAAAACCGCCGATTCACAATATCGAGCCAAACGGCGTCTTGACCATGACAGACGTGTATGACAACGTGACGGCGTCCCGCCGCCCCCGGACCCTGTGAGGGGTGGGCGTTGTCCGTGCGACGGTTGACACATTCACTTATCGCGATGGCGATGCTGTGCGCGCTGCCCGTGCCGGCGGCGCCGGCCGCGGCTCCGACCACGGCGGGTGACCTGGCGCCGGCGCAGGCGAACGGGGTGGCGGCGACGCCGCAGCTGGGCTGGAGCAGCTGGAGCTTCGTGCGGAACAACCCGACCGAGGCCAACATCGAGGCGCAGGCCCGGGCCATGCACGATAGCGGGCTCGTCGCGCACGGCTACACCTATCTCAACATCGACGACTTCTACTACCTCAACCCGAAGACCACTGTGGACTCCGGCGGCCGCTGGGCGATCGACCCGGCGCATTTCCCGCACGGCATGGCCACGGTGGCGGACTACGTGCACGGGCTCGGCGAGAAGTTCGGCATGTACCTGACGCCCGGCATCCCGGTCGCCGCGTACCAGCAGAACACGCCGATCGAGGGCACGTCGTGGCACGCCCGCGACATCGTCTCCGACACGAGCCGGTACGAGACCAACTACAACTTCGGCAACGGCTCGATGTACTACATCGACTACGCCCGCAACCCGGCCGCCGCGCAGGCGTTCCTGAACTCCTGGGCCGACCAGCTGGCCTCGTGGGGCGTCGACTACGTCAAGCTGGACGGCGTCGGCGACTGGGACATCCCCGACGTGCAGCACTGGTCGCAGGCGCTCAACCAGGCCGGGCGGCCCATCCACTTCGAGCTGTCCAACTCGCTGGCGCTGTCCGCGGCGGCGACGTGGCGGCAGTACGCCAACGGGTGGCGGATCGAGGGCGACGTCGAGTGCTACTGCAGCACCCTGACCAACTGGGCCAACGTGTCGCAGCGGTTCGGCGACCTGCCGAACTGGACCGACTGGGCCGGCCCGGGCGGCTGGAACGACCCGGACTCGCTGGAGATCGGCGGCAACAGCACCGGCCTGACCGCCGATGAGCGGCGCACCGCCATGACCCTGTGGGCGGTCACCGCCTCCCCGATCACCTTGGGCACCGACCTCACGGCGCTGACCGCCGATGACCTGTCGCTGCTCACCAACGACGAGGTGCTCGCGGTCGACCAGCGCGGCAACGCGGCGCGGCCGGTGGACCGGCTGACCCAGTTGCAGACGTGGGCGACCGGCAACGCCGACGGCAGCTACACCGTGGCGCTGTTCAACCTGACTGGTTCCACCGCGACCGTCACCGCCCGCTGGAGCGACCTGGGCTTCGGCGGCAGCGCCTCGGTGCGGGACCTGTGGACGCACACCGATCTCGGCACCGCCTCCACCACCTTCAGCGCCTCGCTGGCCCCGCACGCGTCACGGCTGCTGCGGGTAGTGCCGGCCGCCGGCTTCCACTACACCGGCATGTACTACACGATCGGCAACGCCAACGGCGCGCTCGACGTGACCTCCTCCACCGACGGCTCCGCCGTCGTGCAGCGCGCCGCCTCCGGGGCTGTCAGCCAGCAGTGGCAGGCCGTGTCGACCGGCGCCGGCACCGTCAAGCTGGTCAACCGGAGCTCCGGCCGTCTGCTCACCGTGCCCAACTCCAACCCCGGGGCCACGCTCGTGCAGTCCCATGACACCGGCGTCGCCGCCCAGTGGCGCGTGTCGGCCGGCGCCATCACCAGCGTCCACAATGGACTCGTCGTCGGCGCGAACGCCGTGCAGGCCAACGCCTCCGGCTCCGCCGACCAGCAGTGGCAGCTCACCCCCGTCGTCGACGCCGGCACCCGCTACAAGCTGGTGAACCTCAACAGCGGCGGCCGGGTCGACGTCGACAACGACTCCACCGCCGACAGCGCCAAGGTCCTCCAGTGGGAGGACAACGAGCAGCCCGACCAGCTGTGGACCCTCTCCCCCGCCGGCAACGGCCTCTACACCATCGTCAACGCCAACAGCGGCAAGCTGCTCAACGTCCCCGGCGCCTCCACCACCGCCGGCACCCAGCTCATCCAGTACCACGACGACGGCAACCTCAACTCCCGCTGGCGCCTGCTCGACGCCGGCCCCAACCGCCTCACCATCGTCAGCGCCTCCAGCGGCCAGACCCTCGACGCCTACAACAACTCCCTCGCCAACGGCGCCGCCATCATCCAGTGGCCCGACAACACCGGCGCCAACCAAAAATGGACCCTGGTCCCCACCTCTTAACCCCGCGAGGGTCAGTCGCGCCCACCACCAGAGCGAGTCCCGCTCAGCGGCAGGGCGAGTCCCGCTTTCGAACACCGGAGTGGGGCTCGCTCGGCGGCTGTCAGACCGGCGCGACCGTGAAGACCTCGTAGCTGTGGCCGTCCGGATCCCGGATGTAGACCCCGCGCCCTTCTCCGGCGCGGCTGATCCGCCGATCCCATCCCTGCTTCAGGCCCGACCCGTACTCGATGGACGGATCCCGGCGCAGCCGCTCCTCCAGCGCGTCGAACGTCTGCTCGTCGACCAGGAACGCGTAGTGCCCGGGGGTGGCCCCATGCCGGTCGTCGAACTCGAGGACGAGGTCCCCGTTCACCTCCACCGGCACGAACGGCCCGGCCTCGGGCAGCACCCGCAGACCCAGCAGGTCGGCCAGAAACCTGGCGCCCGCGTGCTTGTCGGCCACCGCCACCACCGTGTGGTTCAACACCACCGCCATGCCAACCTCCCCATTGTGTGCGATACGCATGCAATATACATGCGTATCGCACCGATGTGCGACTAGGCTGCCAGCATGACCTCCACCCCGGACTCCGCCGACGGCGGCCCGGCCCTGTTCCGGCTGGTCCGCTTCTGGTCCCGACGCTGGATCAACCGCGCGTCCGAGGACCTGACCCAGCGGTCCGACCACGTGCAGCACATCCTCGTGGTCGAGGCCGTTCGCACCGCCGTGGACGGCCCGGAGGAGGCGACGGTCGGCACCGTCGCCCACCAGCTCGGCCTGGACCATTCCGGTGCCAGTCGCATGGTCCGCGACGCCGTCACGGCCGGATACCTAGTCCGCTCCGAGTCCGAGCACGACCGTCGGCGGGTCCAGCTGCGGCTCACCGCGGCGGGTGAGGAGCTGCTCGACGGCTCGCACCGGTGGCAGAGCCGTGTCTTCCACGACCTCACCGCCGGGTGGGATCCGCACGATCGAGACCAGTTCGCCGCCTACCTCCGCCGTCTCGCCACCGAGGTCGGCGCCTGACCCCGGCCACTTGGCGCTTGGAAGGGGGCTTTCCTCCACTCGGAGTGGAGGAAAGCCCCCTTCCAAGCTCACGATGGGGCGGTCAGCTGGTGACGACGGCGTCGCGGAGTTGGGCGAGGACGGCTAGGCGGTTGTCTGCGAGGATGCTGCGGGTGGTGAGACGGTCGGGGTAGCAGCGCATGAACATGCTGGTGAAGTGGGTGCCGTAGTGGATTAGCTCGTCGGCGTGGCCACCGGGGAGGGGGCGCAGCGCGGCGGTGAAATCGGGCTCGTGGAAGTAGGCGATGGAGTAGCGCTCGCGGGGAGCGAGCTTGACCTTGTGGGGCGTGGACAGCAACTCGCCGCCGGTGAGGAACTGGAGGATGTCGCCGGGGAAGACGGTGAAGGTGTTGGGCACGGGATCGACGAGGCGCCAAGGGTCCTCGTGCTCGAAGGCGCCGGCGGAGCTCTCGTGGTCGAGCCAGTTGCGGGGGCGTTTCTCGCCGACGACCGGGGGACGGACGTAGAGGCCCTCACCGACGGCGTCCTGGGTGGCGATGACGAGCATGCCGTAGTCGGTGTGGGCGCCGATGCCGCGGTCGGTGGCGGCCGAGCGGGCCGGGAAACGCAGCACGCGCATGTGGTGCCAGCCGTCGGTGGCAAGGTCGGTGAGGGCGTTGATGTCCGGCAGGCCAAGGCCGAGGGCGGTGAGCTTGAGGATCTTGTCGCCGATCAGCCCGAACTGGGACATCAGGGCGGTCATCACGTCGCCGTAGATCGGGTCGGGCCACGGCACCGGGCCGTGGCAGGGCCAGCCGGCGCGGACGCGGGGGTCGAAGGCGGGAATGTCCCTGCACACGGTGAAGATCTCGGAGAAGTCCTGCTCACCGGCGGTCACCTCCTCGCCCGACGCGACGTAGCCGGCGTAGGTGAGGTCGCTGACCAGGGCCGCCTTCTCGGCCGACGGAAGGCCGAAGAAGCGCCGGCTCTCCTGGAGGGCGGCGGCGGTGATGGTGTTGGCCATCGCGCCGGTGGCGACCTGGAAGATGCCGTCGGACTGCCAGGTGCGCACGAGTTCGACGCCCAGCGCGATGTCCCAGATCGAACCGGTGACCTCGGTGGGCAGATGGAAGGTTCGAAGAGCGGTCATGGCGGCCACACGGTCGTGCGGACGCGAACGGTTCGACGGAACGCCGACACCGGACCGAAAGTTACGCCGCCGCGCCCGACGGCGTGGCCATCGGGCGCGGCAGGGTGGGGTTTTACTCCGCTCGGGACAGGGAGACCGCGAAGCGCTGGGCCTCGTCGGTCCACCAGTGCTCCAGGGCGAAGCCGGCGTCGGCCAGCTCGGCGGTGACGCCCTCGTGGCGGAACTTGGCCGAGATCTCGGTGCGCAACTCCTCGCCGGCGGCGAAGTCGACCTCGATGCCGGCGCCGGGCAGACGGACGTGCATGGGGCGACAGGCCCGCAGGCGCATCTCGATCCACTCGTTGACGTCGTCCCAGACCGCGACGTGGGAGAACGCCTCGGGGTCGAAGTCGGCGTCGAGCTCCCGGTTGACCACGCGCAGCACGTTGAGGTTGAACTCGGCGGTCACGCCCTGCGCGTCGTCGTAGGCCGGCACGAGCACTGCGGGGTCCTTGACCAGGTCGGTGCCGAGCAGCAGCCACTCCCCCGGCGCCAGGACCTCGCGGATGGAGCCGAAGAACTTGGCCCGCTCGGCTGGGAGCAGATTGCCGATGGTGCCACCGAGGAAAGCGATCATCCGCGGCCCTTCACCGGGCAGCAGCGCCAGATGCTCGGTGAAGTCCCCGACCACGGCGTGCACCGACAAACCCGGATACTCGTCGACGATGGTCTCGGCGGCGGCCCGCAGGGCGCTCTCGGAAACGTCCATGGGCACGAACTGACGCAGGGATCCGTTGGCGCGCAAGGCATCCAGCAGGGTCCGGGTCTTGTCGGACGAGCCGGAGCCGAGCTCGACCAGGGTCCGGGCCCTGGTCACCGAAGCGATCTCGGCGGCCCGGGCCCGCAGCACCTCCCGCTCGGCCCGGGTCGGGTAGTACTCGGGCAGCTCGGTGATCCGCTCGAACAGGTCGCTGCCCACGGCGTCGTAGAACCACTTGGGCGGCAACGACTTCCGCGGGCCGGCCAGGCCGGCGCGCACGTCGTTGCGCAGCGCGCGGGCCATGTGGTCGGCGGTGAGGTGGTTTTCCACTAGCGGGTTGGTCATGGTTCCTGCCGTCCTGGATCCAGGGGTCGGATGTCCACGGTGGTCTTGGTGGCGAACACGATGCTGTGGTCGGGCACGGCGACCCAGGCCGGGTCGTCGTCGATCGGCTCGGACGCGACGGTCACCGCGCCGGGGCCCGGCCGCACCCACAGGGAGTGCCACCAGGCCGTGGCGACGAGCAGTTCGTCGTTGCCCAGCAACAGGTTCAGTCGCGAGTCGGGGGCGGCCACGGCCACCTCCAACATCACCGACTCGATGGCGTCGACCGGCTCCTGCCCGGCCCGCAGCCGGTGCCGGACCAGCGCCCACAGCAGCGCCGAGTCGGTCGGGGCGTCAAGGGTGATCAGGTCGGTCACCGGCAGCCGCTGCGCCAGCAGCGCCACGCTGTCCGGCCAGCCGCGCACGACCCCGTTGTGGCTGAACAGCCAGCGCCCCTCGGCGAAAGGGGCGTTGGCCGTCTCCACCACCGGCATGCCGACGGTCGCCGACCGGGCGGCGGCGACCGCGGCGGTCACCTTGGCCCCCGCGGCCACGGAGGCGAACGCGGTGTCGGTCCACATCGGCACGGCGCGCCGGTAGCGCACCGGGTCCTTCTCGCCGGGCGTGAACCAGCCCGCGCCGAACCCGTCGGCGTTGATGGTCCCGCCGTGCCTCATGTCCTGCGGCGCGTACGACTGGCGCAGCAGCGAGTGCGGCGGCGTCAGCAGCAGGTCGGCTAAGGGCACGGCGGGGCCCAGGTAGCCCAGATGGCGGCACACCGGCGTCAGCCCGGCCGGTGGTCGCGGGCGCACCGGAAGCCGGCGAATATCTGCCGCCGGATCGGGTGGTCCCAGTTGCGGAAGGTGCCGCGCACGGCGGCCTTGTCGGTGCCGAACGAGCCGCCCCGCAGCATCTTGTAGTCCCCGCCGAAGAACACCTCGGAGTACTCCTTGTACGGGAACGCCTTGAAACCCGGGTACGGCTGGAAGTCCGAGTCCAGCCACTCCCACACGTCGCCGATCAGCTGCCGCACGCCCAGCGGCGACTGCCCCGCCGGATACGCGCCGACCGGGGCCGGCCGCAGGTGCCGCTGGCCGAGGTTGGCGTGCTCGGCGGTCGGGTCCTCGTCACCCCACGGGTAGCGCCGCGAGCGCCCGGTGGCCGGGTCGAAGCGGGCCGCCTTCTCCCACTCCGGCTCGGTCGGCAGCCGCTTGCCGGCCCACGCCGCGTACGCCTCGGCCTCGAAGAAGCACACGTGCACCACCGGCTCGTCGACCGGAATCGGCTCCACCACGCCGAATCTGGTCCGCACCCAGCGATCGCCGTCCCGCTGCCAGAACCGCGGGGCGACCAGCTTGGCCTCGTTGCGGTACGCCCAGCCACGCTCGCTCCACCAGCGCGGGTCGTCGTAGCCGCCCGCGTCCATGAACGCCAAATAGTGGCCGTTGCTGACCGGTGTGGTGTCGATCCAGTACGAGTCGACGTGCACCGGATGCGCGGGCCGCTCGTTGTCCAGCGCCCACGGCTCGATGGTGGTGCCCATCTCGAACGGGCCGCTGGGCACGAACACCTCGGCCGGCAGCCGCTCGGCCGGCGCGGCCGGCGGGTTGGGGGCATGCAGCACGGGCGCGCCCTTGCGGAGCTGGTGGGTGGCCAGCATGGTCTCGTCGTGCTGCTGCTCGTGCTGCACGATCATGCCGAACGCGAAGCCGTTGTCGACCAGGTCGCGGCCTTCCAGCGGGGTGCGGTCGAGCACGTCGAACACCTTGTCCCGGACCTCCCGCACGTAGGCGCGGGCCTCAGTCGGGTTGAGCAGCGGCAGCGCCGGGCGCTCGGCCCGTGGATGCTGGAACGCGTCGTACAGCTCGTCGATGTCCTGGCGCACCGGCTCCCGGCCGCCGACGTCGCGCACCAGCCAGAGCTCCTCCTGGTTGCCGATGTGGGCGAGGTCCCACACCAGCGGCGACATCAGCTTGGAGTGCTGGCGGACCAGCTCGTCGTCGTCCACGGCATCGGTGAGCAGGGTGCTGCGGTCCCGCGACCGCTCCAGCGCCTCGGCGATGGACGTCCGCAGGTCGAAAGTGGTCACAGACCCTCCTCGCTGACGCTCGGCGCGTCTGCGACGCAGGTCTGTGTGTTGAATGGTTCACTCGCAAGCTCGTTCACTGCGCGTTGCCTCCAAGCTTCGCGGTGGCCGTCGCGAGCCGGCGATCGAGGCTGTCGATCACCGGCGCGGACAGCTCCGGCGGCAGGCCGAGCCGATGCATGTGACGCAGGCCCAGCTCCAGGGCGGCGGCCGCGGCCATGGCGACCGGGCGGTCGTCCAGGCCGTGGCGGGCCGCCGGCAGCCAGCGCCCGGCGGCGGGCGCGGCCGCGTCCAGCGCGGCGTCGACGACGTCGTCCGCGCTGAACAGGGCGATGAGCAGGGCCACTGCCGGGCTCCAGTCGTCGGGCGGCTGGGTGTCGAGGTAGCGCACCTCGAAGTAGCCGCGCGGCCGGACCGGCGTGAACATCGTGCTCAGGTGGTAGTCGAGGTCGTCGGTGGTGGGCACGCCCGGCAGCGCTCCCGCGATCCAGTCGGCGAACGTGATGTCGCCGGGCACGTCCCAGCTGTCGCCACCGTGCCGGAAGCAGATCATCGGCGTGTCCAGCACCCGCCGGGCCCACCGGCCCGCGGGGTCGTCCCCCGTCTCGCCCGGACTGCTTCGGGCGGGCTCGGCGCCCAGCACCACTCGGGTGCGCGCGGAGGCCCATCCGGTCGGCTTGCCAGCCAGTCCCGTCGAGTTGGCGAACGCCGCCAGCAATGCCGGACCCAGCGCGTGCAGCGCGTTCCAGCGGGTGGCGACCTGTCCCGCCTCGCCCGTGTCCAGGCAGACCTGAAGGCCCGCGGTGCTGCACATCATGGCGACACCGTCGGGTCCGAACCGGTCGTAGCGGGAGTTCATCGCCGCGTACCGCGGGGTGTCCAGCACCCGCCGCGGGGGGCGATAGGGATCGGCGCCGGCCGTGCCCAGTTCCAGGCCCTCCGCCGCGAGCAGCGCCGTGAGCTGCGCGATGTCGGTGGAGACGGAGGTGAGCAGGTCGGCTGTTGTCGTCTTCGGCGGAGTGGAGATCTCCACCTGGCCACCGGGCTCGACGGTGACAGGGGAACCACCGCGAAGCGGCAGGTTCGGGCTGTCGGGCCGGAGCGTGGCGGGGGCGTGCGGCCCCAGGGCTCTCGCTAGTACTTCCCGGTCGAGCTGCTGACATCGGTCCTGCGCGTGGTGCACCGTCCACTCGATCTCAGCACCCACGTACCTCGGTGGCCCGTGCTTGAAGCAGACCGAGGCCACGTAGGCCTCGGCCCGCTCACGGTCCCGGAGTAAGTCGGGCGCCGGATCGGTGGCGGGAGTAACACTGACGGTAGTCACCGTTACCACCCTTCGTGATCGTCGTCGTTCCGACGCTACACGCGGGGTCTGACAATCGCACGACATCCCAGGTCAGGACGTCGATCGTTTATCTCCTCTTAAGGACATCCGACCGTCCGCGCCGCCCCGACTGCCCGAGCGGCCACCGGCCGCGTCCTCGCGGCGATGAGCCCGATCGAGGGACAGCGTTGCGGGTCGCCCGGCTGGGGACTGTCGCGCGCGCAGACCAGCTGTCACGGTGGTCACCGCCTATGACACGGCTGGCAGTCTGGGGGCGGACAATGGCCAAACACGAGGACAAAACCGATCAGGACGGAGCCCGGCCTCCGCACAAGCCGCAGGGGAGCCCGAAGCCCGACGCGGACAAACCGGATCGAAAGCACGGCAAGTGAGACAACAACACGATCTCGTCGCCGCGCTGCGCTCGGCCGGCAAGGTTCCCTCGGCGTGGGCCGCGGCCTTCGCGGCGGTCGACCGCGGGGCGTTCGTGCCGGATCGGATGTGGTGCGACGACGAGCACGGCCGGTTGCGGCCCGTCGACCGGCGCACAGCGCCGGAACAGTGGGCCGCTGCGGTCTATTCGGACATTCCGATCGCCACTCAACTCGACGACGGCCGGGTCGACTGGCCGGACACGAGCCCGCTCGTGACCAGCTCGGCCTCACAGCCGAGCGTTGTCCTCGCCATGCTGGACGCCCTGGACGTCCACCATGGCGACACGGCTCTCGAGATCGGCACCGGCACCGGATACAACGCCGCTTTACTGGCCCACCGGATCGGCTGCGAGCAGGTGACGACGGTCGAACTCGACCCGGCGCTGGCCGATCAAGCCCGGTCGTCGCTGGCGAAGGCGGGCGCCACGCCGAACGTGGTCCATGCGGACGGAACTGGCGGCTATCCCGAACATGCGCCCTATGACCGGGTCATCGCCACGGCGGCGGTGTTGATCGGCCATGTCCCGTACGCATGGGTGGCGCAGACTCGTCACGGCGGTCGGATCGTCACACCGGCCGGCACCGCCTTCCGCAATGGCGAGCTGATGGCGCTGACGGTTCACCATGGAACGGCCACCGGCCGGATCGTGGACGACGCGGCGTTCATGCGGCTTCGCGACCAGCGCACGCCGCTCGGGGCGGCGCGTCTGTCCACTCTGGTCGACGAGTCGCCGGCCACGACCGAGTCCGTCACCGCGATCAGTCCCGGCGATCTCGTGTTCGACGATGACTGCGCGTTCGCCGTCGGACTGTTGTTGCCAGACGTCCAGTCCTCGGTGTGGTGGGACGACGAGCAGCCAGGGAGGTTCGAGGTCCTGCTGTTCGACGTGGCCTCGGATTCCGCGGCAACGGCGGTGGCGGAGACTTCCCGACACGACGATCGTTACCAGGTCAGGCAGTACGGGCCGCGCCGGTTGTGGGACGAGGCCGAGGCGGCGCGCGCCTGGTGGGTCGGGCACGGCCGACCAGGCCGCCGCCGATTCGGACTGACGGTGACCGCCGAGCACCAGAAGGTGTGGCTCGACGACACCACGAACACGGTCGGCGGCCCGACGTGAGCCGGTCGGTTCTCCTCGGCTAGCAGTGCTGCCAGCTCAGGAAGTGGTACCCGATCGGACCCACGAAGGTCTGGGTGGCGCCGACCTTCAGGGTGTAGCAGGTGCCCAAGTGGTACCGCCAGCCGTCGGTGAACAGGGCCTGGACGCGCTGCGGGGTGTCGCAGTGGTTGGTGATGTTGACCTTGTTGCCGTAGTTGGGCCCCGGTTCCACGCAGTTGGCCGGCGACTGGATGTGTGCGGTGGCGTGGCCGAGGCTCACACCGCCAGGGGCGGCCAGGGCCGGGGCGGCGAGGCCGAGAGTGAGGGCGGCGGCGCCGAGCAGGGCCTTGTGCAGAACGTTCATCGCATCCTCCCCGATGCTGTGGCGTTGCTGGCGACCACGACGGTAGCCACGGACGAGGGAGGCTCGGAAGTGGTTTCGGGCTGGGCCGAAAGGGACGATTCGGCCCAGCCCGAAAGCCGCAGGGAATCAGCGCTTCGACAGCACGAAGTGGGTGTGGCGGGGGCGGTAGGTGGTGCTGGCGGTGGGCTCGGGGTCGGGGTGGACGGGCGTGAGGGTCCACGGGCCGAAGAAGGTCGCCACCATGATCATCATCTCGGTGAAGGCGAAGGACTCGCCCACGCATTTGCGGACGCCGGCGCCGAAGGGGAGGAAGGCCTGGCGGTGCATGGCCCGAGCCCGGGAGGGCAGCCAGCGGTCGGGGTCGAAGGCGAAGGGGTCGTCGAAGTTGCGGGGGTCCATGTGCTCGGCATAGGGACTGAACATGACGTCGGAGCCGGCGGGGATGGTCACGCCGTCGATCTCGACGTCGACGGTGGCGTAGCGGGTGAGCAGCCACGCCACGGGGTAGCGCCGAAGGGCCTCCTGCACAACGCGTGAGGTGTACTCGAGCTTGGGAATGTCCTCGTAGTCGAGGCGGCGCCCGGCCAGCACCAGGTCGAGTTCCTCCTGCATGCGAGCCCGGATGGACGGGTGCTGGTGCAGGGCGTAGGCCATCCACAGCATCATCGTCGCGGACGTCTCGGTGCCGGCGACCATGATGCTGCGAACCTCGTCGTGCAGCTGGGTGTCGGTCATGCCGTTGCCAGCGTCGTCCTGAGCCATGATCATCATGGACATCAGGTCCCCGTGGTCGACACCACCTTCCCGGTATGACGCGATCACGCCGTCCACGACCTCGTGCAGCTTGCGCATGGCGGCGTCCTCGCGCAGCTTGGGCGGCAGGGGAAGCTTGTGCACGAAGGAAATCGGGATGAACGCCCGCCTCCCCACACCGTTGACGATCACCTGCATCACCGTGCGCACCTCGGCGGCGGTGTCGGTGTCCTTCACCCCGGCGAACAGGCATCGGGTCAGCGCGTCCATGGTGGCCACGTTCATCTGCGCGTCGAAGTCCACAGTGGACCCGTCCACCCAGCCGTCGGCGATCTCCCGCGACACCTGGGACATCACCTCGGTGTAGCGGGCCATCCGGCCGTGGTGGAACGCGGGGTTCATCAACGGCCGGGAGCGCCGCGCCTGTTCCCGGTCGCAGCCGACCAAGCCGTTGCCCAGCAACGGCTTGGACTGCTTGAACAGCGGGCCGCCCTTGTCGAAGCAGTGCGACTTGCTGATCAGCACCTCCTTGACCAGCTCGGGCGTGCTGATCAGGTAGGACGGCCGCGGCCCCAGGTTGAACCGCACCACCGCGCCGGTGTCGCGCAGCCGCTCGACGAACGACAGCGGCCGGCGCAGGAGTTCCATCGCGTGGCCGAGCAGCGGCAGCCCACCCGGCAAGGCGTTGATCGACATCTGCTGTCCTGTCCACTAGACGGCCAGACCACAGCTGTGATAGCACGCCCCGCCGCCACCCGAACCCAAACGCTGGCATAGCCCCCGTGTTTGGCCACGGGGACTATGCCGGCGGGTCGATCCGTGCTATGCGGCCGAAAACTACGGGAACGTCAACCGGACGATGACGTTGTCCTTGACGTCCGGCGTGCCGCCGTTCATGTCGTTGTTGGTGGACGTCACCCACAGGCCGCCGTCGGGCGTCTTGACGACGGTCCGCAGCCGGCCCCACCGGCCGGCGAAGATCGACTGCGGCGAGCTGGTGCCGGTGCCGGCCGAGTTGATCTGCGCGACGTACATGCGCTGCCCGGTCACGCAGGCGACGTAGATCCAGTCGTTCACGATCTCGATGCCGCTCGGCCCGCCCTGCGCGGTCGGCCAGGTCTGCTTGGGCGCGACATAGCCGCCGCAGTTGCCCTGGGTGCCCTCACACGACGGCCAGCCGTAGTTGCCGCCCTTCTGGATCAGGTTCAGCTCGTCCTGGCTGTTCTCGCCGAACTCGGTCTCCCACAACTGGCCCCGCGAGTCCCAGGCGATGCCCTGCGGGTTGCGGTGCCCCATGCTGTAGACGTACCGCGCGTTGCCGCCCGATGAGTAGAACGGGTTGTCGGTGGGCGCGCTGCCGTCGGCGTTGAGCCGCAGGATCTTGCCGTTGAGCGAGTTCTTGTCCTGCGCGTTGGAACTGGTCTTGGCGTCGCCCGCGGTGGCGTAGAGCTTGCCGTCCGGACCGAAGCGCAGCCGGCCGCCGTTGTGGTACCGGTTCTTCTGGATGCCGGTCAGGATCGGCGTCGACGTGGACGACAGCGTGCCGTCCTGATAGGTCATCCGCACGATCCGGTTGTCGTTGGCCGCGGTGTGGTCGATGTAGATGTAGTGGTCGTTGGCGTAGTTGGGCGACACGGCCAGGCCGAGCACGCCGCCCTCGCCGTTGGTGGTCACCGCGCCGGGAACCTTGCCCAGCACGGTCACCTGGCCGTCGAGGGTGACTCGGTCGATCTCGAACCGGTCGCGCTCGGCCACCAGCGCCGAGCCGTCGGGCAGCCAGTCGACGCCCCACGGCAGGTCCAGATTGGCGATGTTCTTGTCGAACACCGGGATTCCGCCCTTGCCGCCGGGCGCGGCGGTGGTCACAGAGAGCGCGTTGCTGGCCGCGGAGACGTTGCCGTCGGGGTCGCGGGCGGTCACCGTGAACGTGTATTTGGTGCTGGGGCTGAGATCCGTGACCGTGGTCGTGGTCGAGTTGGTGGTCGCGACCTTGGTGGTGCCCTGGTACACGTCGTAGCCGGCGATCACGCCGCCGTTGTCAGTGGAGGCGTTCCAGGCCAGCGCGGCGCTGTCGGCGGTGACGCCGGTGGAGCGCAGGTTGCCCGGCGCGGACGGCGGCGTGTGGTCGTTGCTGGGCGGCGTGGTGAAGGTGACCACGTTGCTCTGCTGCGACGCGTTGCCGGCGGCGTCGAACGCGCCGACCGAGATGTCGTAGGCGGTGTTGGGCGTCAGAGTGTCCACGGTGGCCGACAGGGTCTTGCCGTCCACGGTCTTGAGCACGTTGCCGCCGCGGTTGACCTCATAGCGCACGACGCTCGTGTCATCGGTCGCGGCGGTCCAGGCGAAGTGCGCGGTGGTCGGGGTGATGTCGCTGACCACCAGGTTGCCCGGCGCGGAGGGCGGCGTGGTGTCGACGTTGTTCGGCGTCACCGTGATGTTGTCGAGGTTGGGCCCGCCGTTGGCGGTGGTGGCGGTGGCCCGGATCTTGTTGCTGCCGGCCTTGAGGTTGACGGTGGTGGTGGCGATCTGCCACGTCGTCCAGCTGCCGGTGGACGGGAAGTTGAGGTTGCTGACCGCCGTGGTGCCGTTGACGGTCACGTCCATCGGCCGGGCGTCCGGGGCGTCGAAGGCGTAGCGGAAGTCCAGCCGCGCACTGCCGGCGTTGGGCGAGTTCACGGTGAACTCGACGTAGCTGCCGGTGGTGTTGGTGTAGTCGACGAAGCCGGTGCCGGTGTAGCCGGCGTGGTCGTGGGCCACGGTCCCTTGAGAGATCGTCGCGTTCTCGGCTTCGTAGACGGTGCCGGCCTGGGGCGCGGCGACGGCGTTCGGCACGGCCACGGCGAGCGCGACGGCCGCGGCCAGACCACCGGCGAGCGCGAGCCGCCATCGGGATGGGGGTGCCACAGTGCCTCCCGTTGCAGGGGGTGTCAGGTGGCGGCGGATCGGAGCGGAAAGTCCCTTCTCCGTAAGGTGGATCAGACCATTTGTCGGATACGCCTGTCAATACGTGAAAGCGCTTGCCTTCACTGCCCACTGAAGTCATAGGATGTTTCGCCGGTTACGTTCGGTATGCAATCCGTACGTACGGATTGCAATTGCCGATCCCCGGCGGGACGATGGGGGAATGCCCCGCGTCAGCCAGGACCACCTCGAGGCCCGCCGCCGCCAGATCCTCGACGGCGCGCGCGCCTGTTTCGCCCGCCACGGCTACGAGGGCGCCACCGTGCGGCGGTTGGAAGAGGCTACCGGACTCTCCCGCGGCGCTATCTTCCATCACTTCCGCGACAAGGAGTCGCTGTTCCTGGCGCTGGCCGAGGACGACGCCCTGCGCATGGCCGAAGTGGTCGCCGAGCAGGGCCTCGTGCAGGTCATGCGGGACCTGCTGGCCGGCCGCAAGGACGACAACGACGAGGAGCACCCGGCCGACTGGCTGGGCACCCGCCTGGAGGTCTCCCGCCGGCTGCGCACCGACCCCGACTTCCGGGGCCGCTGGGCCGAGCGCTCCGAGCAGCTGACCAAGGCCACCCAGGACCGGCTGCGCCGCCAGCGCGAGGCCGGCAACCTGCGCGACGACGTCGACGTCGAGGTGCTGTCCGACTTCCTGGAGCTGGTCCTGGAGGGCCTGGTCTCCCACCTGGCCATGGGCCTGCCGGCCGACGACCTCGGCCCGGTGCTCGACCTGGTCGAGGAGACCGTCCGCCGCCACCGGCGCACCGCCTGACCCCAACGCCAGCAACGGGCCCTTCCTCGCGTCCGGTGAGCCGAAGGCGGCGCCAAAAACACGGTCAGGGCGGTGGTAGAAAGGCGAGTGTCGACGGGGAGGAGACCACCACCATGTCCGACCGACAGCTGGCCACGGCCATCGCGATGGGCAAGGTCGTGCTGGGCGGGTACCGACTGCTGCGCGATCCGGGCGCCCTGCTGATCCACCCGTCCCAGTCGATCGACCCGTATCCCCTCTACGAGCGGATCCGCGCCAAGGGCAAGGTGGTGCCCAGCCGGCTGGGCATGCTGCTGGTCTCCGACTACGAGCTGTGCAACGCGGTGCTGCGCGACCCGGCGTTCGGCGTGGCCCCGAACTCCGAGATCGGCCAGCCCGATCCCAAGCTCGACGGCATGGTCGACCCGCTGTCGGACTCGTTCATCTTCCGCAACCCGCCGCAGCACACCCGACTGCGGCGGGTCGTCTCGCCGCTGTTCACGCCGCGGGCCATGCACGAGCGGCGGGCCCGCATCGAGGCCGTGGTCGACGAGTTCCTGGACCAGCTGGCCGGGCGTGAGGAGTTCGACCTGGTCGGCGAGTTCGCCGCCCGGGTGCCCATCAAGATCATCTGCGACCTGCTGGGCGTGTCCGACGCCGAGCACCGCAAGATGATCGAGTGGGGCATCGTGCTGGCCACGTCCATCGACGGCATGGGCAGCATGGCCCAGGTGCGCGAGCTGCGGACCACGCTGACCGAGCTCAACTCCTTCCTGTCCGAGCGGATCGCCGAACATCGTGCGGAGCCGAACGACGACGTGATCGGGCGGATGCTGGCCGACGGCAGCATGGCCGAGCCCGACCTGCTGGCCACCGCCGGCCTGCTGCTGGCCGCCGGCTTCGAGACCACCGTCAACCTGATCGGCAACGGCGTGCTGGCCATGCTGGCCAATCCCGTTGTGCGGCAACGACTCGTGGACGATCCCGACGCCACCGACACCATCGTCGAAGAGGTCCTGCGGCTCGATCCGCCGATCCAGTACACCGCGCGGCTGGCGCTGCCCGACGCCGACGCCCGGCTGGCCGGCCGATCCGTGCCGCCGGGACGGGTTGTCGTGCTGCTGACCGCCGCCGCCAACCGGGATCCCGCCGTGTTCCCCGATCCGCACCGCCTGGATCCCGACCGCCCCAACGCCCGGGAGCATCTGACGTTCTCGTCCGGCGTGCACTACTGCCTGGGCGCCGGACTGGCCCGGCTGGAGGGAGTCATCGCGCTGCGGGCCCTGTTCCGCCGGTTCCCCGACCTTCGCCTCGGCGGCGCCGTGCGACGCCATCCCAGCCGGGCCGTGCGCGGTCCGCTGCGGCTGCCGGTGCGCGTCACGGCCGGTCACCCGGCGGCGATCGGCTGACCACCAAGGGTCAAAGAGATGGGTATCACCCACCCTTTCGGGTCATGCTGTGCGGCATTTCCCGATTCTTCAGGCACTCTGGAAGCAGCAGCCCCCGATCCGCCACCCCGCCGCCGTGACGGATCGAGGGGCTGCTGCCGTTGCTCGTCCATGCCGGCGGAAAGCGCCGGCCATCGCCGCTCCGCCGCTGTCCATAAAGGACCCGAATGCGGGGAAGGGGGCTTTCCCCGCGTGCAACGCAGGGAAAGCCCCCTTCACGGCACAAGGACCGTCAGTCGACGCCCTGCATCTTGCGGGAGATGGACGGGGCCAGGAAGAGCAGGCCGAAGGCCAACACCAGGGTGACGCCGCCGACGATGCCGAAGTACGGGATCTCCGTCTGCGGCGTGGCGAACGGCACGATCTGGGCGCTGATGCCCTGGGCGGCCGCGTCGGACAGGAACCACAGGCTCAGCATCTGCGCGCCGAAGGCCTTGGGGGCCAGGCGGGTGGTGGCCGACAGGCCCACCGGGGACAGGCACAGCTCGCCGAGGATGACGATGAGGAAGCTGCCGACCAGCCAGAACGGGCTGACCTTGGCGTCGGGGCCGTACAGCGCCGCCGGCAGCACCATCAGCAGGTAGGACACGCCGGCCAGGCCGAGGCCGATGGAGAACTTGACCACGGTGGAGGGCTGGCGGGGGCCGAGCTTGGTCCACATCAGCGCGAACAGCGGGGCCAGCACCACGATGAAGCCGGGGTTGAGGGTCTGGAACCACGAGGCCAGCAGGGTGAAGTCGCCGATGTGCAGGTCGGTCCGGTTGGCGGCGTAGTCGGCCAGCACCACCGAGCCCTGCTCCTCGATCAGCCAGAAGAACAGCGACGCGATGAACAGCGGGATGTAGGCGATCACCCGGGACCGCTCGGTCGCGTTGACCTGCTTGCTGCGGATCATGGTCACGAAGTACGCGGTCGGCAGGATGATGCCCAGCGCGCTGATCACGTTGATCACCAGGTCGACGGAGAACCAGCCGGCAAGCACCACGATCACGCCGAGCACCACCACGATGGCCGCGCCGACGCCGATGCGGCCGAGGACCTTGCCGCGCTCCTCGGGGGTCAGCGGGTTGCTGGGGCGGTCGCCCACGCCGCCGAGCCGGCTGCGGCCGTAGACGTAGAACACCAGGGCGATGAACATGCCGACGGCGGCGACCGAGAAGCCCACGTGGTAGCCGTAGCTCTGGCCGAGGGTGCCGACCACCAGCGGCGCCACCACCGCGCCGAGGTTGGTGCTGATGTAGAAGATCGAGAAGCCGGCGTCGCGGCGGCGGTCCTTCTCCTCGTACAGGCCGCCCACCATGTTGGAGATGTTGGGCTTGAGCATGCCGGTGCCGATGGTGATCAGCAGCATCGACACGTACAGCGCGGCCACCCCGGACGGGAAGGACAGCGCGATGTGCCCGAACATGATCAGCACGCCGCCGATGAACACGGCCCGGCGCGAGCCGAAGATCCGGTCGGCCAGCCAGCCGCCGACCACGCTGGACATGAACACGGCGGCGCCGTAGATCGACATGAGGCTCTTGGCCAGCGTCGGATCCAGACCAAGGCCGCCGTCGCTGAGCTTGCTGTACATGAAGTACAGCAGGATCGCCCGCATCCCGTAGTACGAGACGCGCTCCCAGAACTCGGTGAAGAACAGCGGTCCGAGAGCGGCGGGGTGCCCGAAGAAACCCTTTTGAGGCGGCTTCGCGCTCTCAACGGTGGCGCTCAACCCACTACCTCCTGTGATGCACGGACAGTTAGATCGGTGTTTACCGAACGTCGTGAGGCGCACCATAGCGGTTGACCTTCGGGGCCTGCTGAGACCCCGTCGGTTTTGGGGTGAACACCCAGGTCAGGGCCACATCGACGGGCACAGGGGCGGCCGCGGCGATCCGGAGTCCGGGCATTTTCCGGCACCGAAAACAGCGCCGATGATGACATTCCGAACACGGTCACGAGCGGAGAGTGAGGAGCAACGGCGGTTGCGCCGTACCGGCGAATGCGCACGCCCCACAGGCCGTAACCGACAGGGTGCCGCGGAGGCGCCCCCAGCAGCGCCGAGGTGGCGTGCTCGGACCGCCAGCCCGGACAGTGCCCGAGCCGCTGCCTGGACCGCAGCCGGATCTCACCCACCCAAGCCGACGCGGCGGGTGAGATCCGGCCCGGGAAGGCAGCGGTCACGAGCGGCTGAGCCGCCCTGCCGGAGGCGGGGCCAAGACACAGCCGGGGGCGCTGACACGACGGTCGCACAGGTCACCGGTACTGTCCCTGTTCAGTCGGGGCCCTGTTCGTCGGGGAAGGGAAGGTGCGCCGGTGCCTGGACGGCAGACCACGCTGGCCGAGGTGGCCCGGCACGCCGGGGTGTCGCTGGCCACGGCGTCACGGGTGATCAACGGCAGCGACCGGCAGGTCAGCGACCCGCTGCGGGACCGGGTGATGGCCAGCGCCGACTCCCTGGGCTACCTGCCCAACGCCTCGGCGCAGGCGTTGGCGCGCAACAGCAGTTCGCTGGTCGGCCTGGTGGTGCACGACATCTCCGACCCCTACTTCTCCAGCATCGCCGCCGGTGTCACCCGGGTGGCCGAGGACGCCGGCCTGGTGGTCGTGCTGGGCACCACCGCCCGCAGCGCCGACCGGGAGCGCGAGCTGCTGGCCATGCTGCGCGGGCACCGGGCCAAGGCCGTGGTGCTGATCGGCAGCCGCACCACCAAGCGTTCGGTGACGGCCCGGCTGGCCGAGGAGATCGCCGCCTTCACCGACCAGGGCGGCCGGGTGGCGTGCGTGTCGCAGGCGCGGCTGCCGGTGGACACCGTGGTGCCGGCCAACCGGGCCGGGGCCAAGGCCCTGGCGGTGGCGCTGGCCGAGCTGGGGCACCGCAAGTTCGTCGTGCTCGGCGGGCCGGAGGAGCTGCTGACCAGCCGGGACCGGGTGGCCGGCTTCCGGGCCGGGCTGGCCGAGTCCGGCGTGGAGCTGCCGGACAAGTCCATTCGGTACGGTGGCTTCACCCGGGACGGCGGCTACGACACGGCTACCGAGCTGCTGGCCGACGGCACCGACGCCACCTGTGTTTTCGCCGTCAACGACGTGATGGCGCTGGGCGCGATGGCCGCGCTGCGGGCGGCCGGGATCCGGGTGCCCGAGGACATCTCGGTGGCCGGCTTCGACGACATCCCGACGCTGCGGGACGTCTCCCCCACGCTGACCACGGTGCGGCTGCCGCTGGAGGAGATGGGCGTGCGGGCGGCGCACATGGCGTTGAGCGACCACGACGGCACGCCGCGCACGGTGAAGATCACGGCCGATGTCGTGCTGAGGGAAAGCACCCGCAAGATTTGATCCTGCTGCGGACCGCCACCCAGTCGGTGGCCGTCGCCGACAACCGGATCGTCGCCGTCGGGCCCGAGGCCGAGGCGCTGGGTATCGCGGAGGTCGTCGAGCGGCCGGGTTTTCTGCTGCCGGCCTTCGGCGACGGGCACGCGCACCCGGTGTTGGGCGGGTTGGAGCGGCAGGGGCCGGCGATCACCGTCCAGTCCACTGTGGACGGCATCGTGGCCGAGGTCGGCCGGTGGGCCCGGGACAATCCCGGCGACGGCTGGATCCTCGCCGCCAGTTACGACCCGACCCTGGCCCCGGACGGGGCCTTTGACGCGCGATGGCTGGACGCGGCCGTGCCGGACCGGCCGGTGGCGCTGCGGTCCCGTGACTACCACGCCGTGTGGTGCAACAGCATTGCCTTGCAGCGGGCGGGAATCACCGCCGACACCCCGCAGCCGCGACTGGGGCGGATCCTGCGGCGGCCCGACGGCAGCCCGCTGGGCACGCTGCTGGAGTGGCACGCCTGCGACCTCGTGCTGGACCTGGTTCCCCGCCGGTCGACCGCGGAACTCGTTGCGGCGCTTGAGGAAGCCGGCCGGGTGTACTCCTCGGTCGGGGTCGCCTGGGTGCAGGACGCGTGGGTCGAGCCGGAGCTGGTGGAGGCGTATCTGCTTGCCGTGGACCAGGAACGGCTGCTGTTCCGGGCGGATCTGGCCCAGCGGGCCGATCCCGACCGGTGGCGGGAGCAGCTCCCGGCCTTCGCGGCCCAGCGGGAACGGTGCCGGCGCCACGGCCGTGACCTGGTCACGGCCCGCACCGTGAAGTTCTTCGCCGACGGCGTGATCGAGACCGGCACGGCCTCGATGCTCGAACCCTATGTGGACGTCCATTCGCACGGGATGCCGGTGTGGTCGCCGGCGGAGCTGGCCGAGGCCGTCACCGCGTTCGACGCCGAGGGGTTCCAGGTCCACGTGCACGCCATCGGCGACGCGGCGGTGCGGGCCGCGCTGGACGCCGTCGAGCACGCACGGGCAGAAAACCCGGCCTGGGACCGCCGGCCGGTGATCGCCCACGCCCAGGTGGTCGATCCGGCCGACCGGCCGCGGTTCGCGGAGCTGGGCGTGATCGCGACGGTGCAGCCGCAGTGGGCGCAGACCGACGCCGTGATGACCGAGCTGACCATTCCCCGGCTCGGTCCGGAGCGGGCCGACCGGCAGTATCCCTTCGCGACGCTGGCCCGGCTGGGCACGCGGCTGGCCTTCGGCAGCGACTGGCCGGTCAGCCCGGCCGATCCGCTCGACGGCCTGCGCGTCGCCACCAGTCGCGAGTGGCTGCCGGGCGAACGGCTCGACGTCGCGCAGGCCATCGCCGCGCAGACCGCCGGCGTGGCCTGGCAGGCGCAGGCCGAGCACGAGTGGGGCGAGCTGGCCGTGGGCCGCCGCGCCGACATTGTGTGCCTGAACGGTGACCCGGAGCACACGCCGCTGGGCGACATCACGGTCACGGACACCTGGATTTCCGGCCGGCACATATACGCAGCCCTTACACTTGGCCAAGAGAAGGACCAACACGACAAGGTTCGACGTTCACCATCTGAGGAGTGACTTCTTCCGTGCCTGACGCGCGGTCACCTGGCCACAGTAGTGAGCCGGGGGAAAGCCCCGGCTGCGATACCGACCCGGTCCCGGGCGTGAGTTCCCGATGACCGGATCCCTGTTCGACGTCCTCTGCCTGCTCGCGGTGCTGGCCCTGACGCTGGCCAACGCGGTCTTCGTGATGGCGGAGTTCTCCCTGACCACGCTGGAACGAAGCCAGGTCGACACCCACGTCGCCCAGGTCGGCGACGCCCGGGCGCGGGCCGTGCAGAAGGCCCACCGGGCCCTGTCGTTCCAGCTGTCCGGCGCCCAGCTGGGCATCACCCTGGCCACCCTGGTCACCGGTTTCCTGGCCGAGCCCGCGCTGGCCGACCTGATCGAGACGCCGCTGACGGCGCTGGGCGTGCCCGAGGGCGCGACCGACGCCATCGGCGCGGTGCTGGCGCTGCTGCTGGCGTCCGCGGTGTCGGTGATCTTCGGCGAGCTCGTGCCCAAGAACCTGGCCATCGCCCGGCCGCTGCCGACCGCGCGCGCCGTGGCCGGTTTCCAGTACGCGTTCTCGCGGGCCTGCAAGGCCCCGATCACCGTGCTCAACGGCACCGCGAACTGGATCGTGCGGCGCTTCGGCGTGGAGCCGGCCGAGGAGCTGCGGTCGGCCCGGTCGCCCCAGGAGCTGGGCTCGCTGGTGCGGTCCAGCGCCGCGCACGGCACCCTCGACCAGGGCACCGCCACGCTGCTGGACCGGTCGCTGCGGTTCGGCGACCGGACCGCCGACGAGCTCATGACGCCCCGGGTGCGGGTGGAGGCGCTGCGCGGCGACGACACCGTGCTCGACCTGATCGACGCCGCCCGGCGCACCGGGTTCTCCCGGTTCCTCGTGCACGACGGCGACCTCGACAACGTGCGCGGAGTCGTGCACGTCAAACAGGCCTTCGGCGTGCCGGCGGCGCAGCGGGGCGCCACCCCGGTGTCGGCGCTGATCCGGCCGGTGCCGACGGTGCCCGAGAGCCTGGAGGCCGACGCGCTGCTGGAGCGGCTCGGCTCGGGGCTGCAGATCGCCATCGTGGTCGACGAGTACGGCGGCACCGCCGGCATCGTGACCATGGAGGACCTGGTCGAGGAGATCATCGGCGACGTCCGCGACGAGCACGACCGGCGCGAGGTCGCGCCGGTGCGGCCGCTGGGCAAGGACAGCTGGATGGTGTCCGGCCTGCTGCGGGAGGACGAGGTGGCCGAGGCCACCGGCTTCCGCATGCCCGACGGCGACTACGAGACCCTGGCCGGCCTGGTGCTGACCCGGCTCGGCGAGATTCCTTCGGTGGGAGACGAACTGCGGGTGGACGGCTGGCGGATCACCGTGATGGCGATGGACCGGCACCGGGTGGCCGAGCTGCGCGTGGCCAAGGTGAGTGAGGCGGCGGCGGACCTGTCGACGCCGAGCCGGACCGAGGTGAGGGCGTGAACGACCTGCTTGCCCTCGTGCTGACCGTTTTCCTGTTGCTGGGCAACGGCTTTTTCGTCGGGGCCGAGTTCGCCATCATCACCGCCCGCCGGGACCGGCTGGAGCAGCTGGCCCAGCAGGGGCAGAGCCGGGCCCGCACGGTGATCCGGGCCGGGCAGCAGCTGCCGCTGCTGATCGCCGGCGCCCAGCTGGGCGTGACCGTCTGCTCGCTGGCGCTGGGCGCGCTGGCCGAGCCGACGGTGGCCGGGCTGCTGGAGGCGCCGCTGGCCCCGTTGGGGGTGCCGGAGGCGGTGGTGCACGTCATCGGCCTGGTGATCGCGCTGCTGCTGGTGTCCTTCTGCCACACCGTGATCGGCGAGATGGTGCCGAAGAACCTGACCATCGCCGGCCCGGAGCGGGCCGCGCTGTGGCTGGTGCCGGTGCATTTCGCGTTCTGCCGGCTGACCCGTCCGCTGCTGACCGCGTTCACCGTGATCTCGCAGGCGCTGCTGCGGCTGATCAAGGTGGAGCCCAAGGACGAGCTGGAGGGCGCGTACACGCCGGACGAGCTGGCCTCCCTGCTGGGCGAGTCCCGCCAGGAGGGCCTGCTGGACGAGCCCGAGCACCGGCGGCTGGCCAAGACGCTGTCGTCGACGACCCGGACCGTCAAGGACGTGTTGGTGCCGCTGGACCGGCTGACCACGGTGCCGGCCGAACCGACCGTCGGCGACATCGAGGCGGCGGTGGCGGCCACCGGCTTCTCCCGCTTCCCGCTGCGCGGCTCGGACCATCGGCTGGCCGGCTACCTGCACGTGAAGGACGTGCTGGACCTGGCCGACCAGCCGCCGGCCACACCGGTGCCGCGGGACCGGGTGCGCGGCCTGCCGGAGCTGCCGGCCGACGCCCGGCTGGACGACGCGCTGGCGGCGCTGCGGCGGGCCCAGAGCCACCTGGCCCGCGCGGTCGACGCCAACGGGCAGCAGCTGGGCGTGGTCGCGCTGGAGGACCTGGTCGAGGAGTACGTGGGCACCGTCAGGGACGGCACCCACGTGTCCGGCCGTTAACGTCATGAAGGGCCCCATCCTGACGCTCAACGTCAGTAAGGGGCCCTTCATGACACCGAACGGGCACCGTGGCCCGGGACGCTGGGGCACAATTCGGCGCGATCAACACGCTGACGTAACAGCCTGGCTGTGACATTCATGGGCACGCTGACCCGTTGGGGACTTCCTGGGGCTCGGAGAGGGACGTGATGGCTCGACACCGCGCGCTGGTGACGAGGGTCCGGCGCGGCATGGCCAAGTGGCCGGTCGCGATCACCGGCCTGGTCGTGCTGCTGCTGCTCGGCTGGGTGGCGTGGACATGGCTGGGCGGCGTGCTGGAGCGTAGGGCCGCCGCCGAGGCCAACGACTGCTCGAACGGCAGCGTGGTGCTGCGGGTGGCCGTCACGCCGAGCATCGCCGAGCCGGTGCGGGAGGCGGCCCAGCGCTGGACCGACACCACGCCGGTGATCGACGACGCCTGCATCCGGCCCGAGGTCCAGTCGGTGGACTCCTCGACGGTGCTGACCGGCCTGACCGCCAAGTGGGACGACAGCAAGCTGGGCGCGCCGCCGGCGGCCTGGCTGCCCGACTCCACGCTGTGGGCCAACCGGCTGACCGCGCAGAACAACGCCATCGTCGGCGCCGCGCCCCAGTCCATCGCCACCAGCCCGGTGGTGCTGGCCACCCAGCAGCCCGGGGCCGACGCGCTGGCCAGCGGCAACCTGGTGCGGTGGACCGACCTGCCCGCGCTGACCTCGGCCGCCAACGGCTGGGCCGGCTACGGCAAGCCGCAGTGGGGCAAGTTCCGGCTCGCGGTGCCCGACCCGGCCACCAATCCGGCCAGCGCGCTGGCGATCCAGTCGGCGCTGGCCGGCGCGACCGCGCAGGGCGCCGGCCCGGTCACCACCGACATGCTGGCCCAGCAGGGCGTCAAGGACCTGATCACCAAGCTGGCCAACTCCAGGGCCTCGGGCGCGCCGGCCGGCACCCTCGACGCGCTGGACGGCCTGGCCCGGGCGGCCGACATCGGCACCGCCAGCTACAGCGCGGTGCCGGTGACCGAGGTCGACCTGTACCGGCGCAACCTCGGCAAGGACGGCGCGCCCAAGCCGGCCAAGCCGCTGTACGAGGTGGGCATGGGCGGCGCGAGCCCGGCCGCCGACTTCCCGTTCGTGACGCTGTCGGGCAGCTGGGTCAGCCAGACCCAGAACAAGGCGGCCCAGCAGTTCCGCGACTTCGTGCGGCAGCCGGCCCAGCAGAAGCTGTTCGCCGCCGCCGGGCTGCGGGTCGCGGCCACCCCCGACCATCCCACCGACTCCGTCGGCATGCGCTGGCCCGCGCTCACCCAGAACCTGGTGCCGGCCGACGCCACCACCACCCAGGACATCTCGGCCAGCTGGACCGCCGCCGCGGTGGGCGACGAGGTGCTGTCGGTGCTGGTCGACACCTCGCCGGCGATGGGCCCGAGCGGGGTCGAGGCCGTGCGCGGGGCGCTGACCGGCGAGGTCAACCGGGCCGTGTCCGGGTCGATGGGGCTGTGGGCGTACGCCGCCGGGCTGGACGGCGACAAGCCGTACAAGCAGCTCGTGCCGGTGGTGCGCATCGACCAGAGCATCGACCAGCTGCACGCCGGCATCACCAAGCTCGCCCCGGCCACCGGCAGCCAGCTCTACGCCAGCATGCTGGCCGTCTACCAGTCGGTGCTGGCCCACTACCAGGACGGCAAGCACAACCGGGTGGTCGTGGTGGTGGCCGGCCGCAACGACGGCGGCCTCACCTTCGATCAGTTGCGCACGCAACTGGGTCAGCTCAAGGACGCCAAGCGGCCGGTGCCGGTCAACATCATCGCCGTCGGCACGAACATCGACCACGACCAGCTCAGCGCCATCGCCCAGGACACCGGCGGCAGCCTGGCCTCGGTGCACAGCGGCGACGGCGTGGACGCCGCCCTGGCCCAGCTGCTCTCCACCACGAACTGATTTCGTCAATGGCCTCCCGACCACTGCCGGGAGGCCCTACGCTTGCTCCAGCCGCGCCGCCAATCCCCCCTGGTGGTAGGCGACTGCTGGAGCCCTTGCCAACCCCCCGGACAGGGGCTCCAGCCCTTCTCAGCCGTTCAGGAACTCGCTGCGGGCCACGATGCCGATGTCGGCCGTGTCGGTGAAGAACCCGTCGATGCCGGCCCGCAGGTAGGTCTCGATCTCGCCGAACAGGTCGCCGTAGGCGTTGGGGTCGGCCGAGGAGCGGAAGTCCGCCGGCAGGAACACGTTCTCCGGGCGGAATGTGTACGGGTGCACCTTCAGTCCGGCCGCGTGCGCGTCTTTGACCAGGGCGGTCGGCTTGCCCAGGTGGTCGGTCGCGTCGCGAGGAATGATCTGGTTCTTGTCCGGGCCCACGCCCTGCGCGTACGTGGCGACCTCACGCAGGCCCTTGGCCGAGGTGATGTCGGCGTAGGTGCGCTTGTCGCCGGCGACCGTGAAGTCGTAGGGCTGGCCGGTGGCCTCGGTCAGCTGGATCAGCGGCACCCGCAGCTGGCGGTGCAGCTGCTTGAGGTTGGAGACCTCGAAGGACTGCACGAAGACCTTGGCCCCCGGCCGGTTCAGGCCGTTGCGGTTGAGGGCGTCCACCAGCTTCTGGTCGGTGCCCAGCCCCAGGCTCTTGAAGAACGTGGGGTGCTTGGTCTCCGGGTAGATGCCGATGTCCCGGTGCAGTTCCTTGTCCAGCCGCCGCACCAGGTCGATGATCTCCTGGAAGGTCGGGATCTGGTAGCGGCGGTCGTAGACGGTGTTGCGCTGGCGGACGCTGGGCAGTCGCTCCACCGCACGCAGCGTCTTCAGCTCGGCCAGCGTGAAGTCGGTGGTGAACCAGCCGGTCACCGGCACGCCGTCGAGCAGCTTGGTGGTCTTGCGGTCGGCGAACTCCGGGTGCTGCGCCACGTCGGTGGTGCCGCCGATCTCCGGCTCGTGCCGGGCCACCAGCACACCGTCCTTGGTGGACACCAGGTCCGGCTCCACGTAGTCGGCGCCCATGCGGGCGGCCAGCTCGTAGGAGGCCAGCGTGTGCTCGGGACGGTAGCCGGACGCGCCGCGGTGGCCGATCACGATCGGCTGACTCGCACCGCCTCCCTGGACCTGGTCGGCCGCGGGCACGGCGCTGGCGGCCGGGATGGCCGTCACCGCGACGGCCGCGGCCACCGACAGCACGATCCCGGCGATCCGGGTTCTGCTCATGGTTGGGGCTCCTGACATCGTGGACTGAACCGGGCAGCGTCACCCAAGTCTGCTGGCACAAAATCGGCGTCAACGTACCGACAAGGCCGGGACAACGGAAGGTAAAGCGCCGGTGTCCGGCCGCCCGGCCGCGCCCTGGTGACCGTTGCGCCGGAAAGATCCGTACGCTGGCGCTGGCAGCAGGCACGACACTCTGGGGAGAGCACCACCTTGGCCACGACCACCGACGTGACCCCGAACGCCAGCAAACGTCCCGGCACGCGTCCCGGCAAACGCCTCGGCCAGTGGCTGCTGGACCAGCCGCCGCAGACGTCCAAGCCGGCCTCGGGTCCCGAGCACCCCAGCCAGCCGTGGTGGAAGGTGATGTGCCTGACCGGCGTGGACTACTACTCCACGCTGGGCTACCAGCCGGGCATCGCCGCCCTGGCCGCCGGCGTCCTGTCCCCCGTCGCCACGCTGGTGCTGGTGGCGCTGACCCTGGCCGGCGCGCTGCCGGTGTACCGGCGGGTGGCGCGGGAGAGCCCCAACGGGCAGGGCTCCATCGCCATGCTGGAGAAGCTGCTGCCCAAGTGGAAGGGCAAGCTGCTCGTCCTGGTGCTGCTGGGCTTCGTGGCCACCGACTTCGTCATCACCATGACGCTGTCGGCCGCCGACGCCTCCGCGCACGCCATCGAGAACCCGTTCTTCCCGAGCTTCCTGCACGGCCAGCAGGTGATCGTGACCCTGGTGCTGCTGGCGGCGCTGGGCGCGGTGTTCCTCAAGGGCTTCAGCGAGGCCATCGGCATCGCCGTCGCGTTGGTCGGGGCCTACCTGGCGCTCAACGTCGTGGTCGTGGTCGTGTCCCTCGTGCACGTCATCGAGGCCCCGGCCCTGGTCGTGACCTGGGACAACCTGCTGGTCGGGCAGTACAACAACCCGTGGCTGATGATCGGCGTCGCGCTGCTGGTGTTCCCCAAGCTGGCGCTGGGCCTGTCCGGCTTCGAGACCGGCGTGGCGGTGATGCCGCAGGTGCGGGGCCTGGCCGGGGACACCGACGCCCGGCCCGAGGGGCGCATCCGCAACACCCGCAAGCTGCTCACCACCGCCGCCGTGGTGATGAGCGTCTTCCTGATCACGTCCTCGTTCATCACCTCGGTGCTCATCCCGCAGGCCGAGTTCCAGCCCGGCGGCGAGGCCAACGGCCGGGCCCTGGCCTTCCTGGCCCACGAGTACCTGGGCAGCGCCTTCGGCACCGTGTACGACGTCAGCACCATCGGCATCCTGTGGTTCGCCGGGGCGTCGGCCATGGCCGGGCTGCTCAACATCGTGCCGCGGTACCTGCCCCGCTACGGCATGGCCCCGGACTGGGTGCGGGCCAACCGGCCGCTGGTGCTGGTGTTCCTGGTGATCGCCTTCGGCATCACGGTGATCTTCCAGGCCGATGTGGACGCCCAGGGCGGGGCCTACGCCACCGGCGTGCTGGTGCTCATCTCCTCCGCCGCCCTGGCCGTGACGCTCTCGGCCCTGCGCAGGAAACAGCGGGCCGCCACCATCGGCTTCGCCGTCATCACCGCCGTGTTCGCCTACACCACCGTCGTCAACATCATCGAACGCCCCGACGGCGTGCGCATCGCCGCGTTTTTCATCGTGGCCATCATCGTCACCTCGTTCGTGTCGCGGGCCACCCGCTCCCTGGAGCTGCGCTTCACCCAGGTCGACTTCGACGAGACCGCCCGCCGGCTGATCGCCGAGCGGGCCGCCTCCGGCGAGATCCAGCTCATCGCCAACGAGCCCGACGCCCGCGACGAGCAGGAGTACGTGGACAAGGAGCGGGAGCAGCGGGAGGACAACCACATCCCCGCCGGCTCGCCGGTGATGTTCCTGGAGATCACCATCGGCGACGCCTCCGATTTCACCACCGAGCTCACGGTGCAGGGCGAGGAGCGCTTCGGCTACCAGATCCTCAAGGTCAACAGCCCCACCGTGCCCAACGCCATCGCCGCCATCCTGCTCAAGATCCGCGACGACACCGGCGTCGTGCCGCACGTCTACTTCGCCTGGGCCGAGGGCAATCCCTTCCTGTTCCTGTTCCACTACCTGTTCTCCGGCGCCGGCGACGTCCCCCCGGTCACTCGCGAGGTCCTGCGCCGCGCCGAGCCCGACCCCGAACTCCGCCCCGCCGTCCACGTCGGCTGAGCCTCCTTCTCGGTCCCTCACGGCCGGTCGCGCACCCCGCGCGGCCGGCCGTTCCGTTACGCCGTGACCGCCGTCACAACCAGAGATATGGACACAGTGTCTCCATGAGTGCTTATATGTACACAACGTCCACAAATGGCCTGAGGAGCAAGTACGATGAGCGAGAGCCAGATCGTTGTTGTCACCGGCGCGTCGAGCGGCTTCGGCTGGATGAGCGCCCACCGTCTGGCCGACGCGGGCCACACCGTGTACGCCGGGATGCGGGCCACCGCCGGCCGCAACGCCGACAAGGTCGGCCAGATCCAGCAGTACGCCGAGGACAACGGCGTGCGCATCCGGGCGATCGAGATGGACGTGGCCGACCAGGCCTCGGTGGACGCCGCGGTCGCGCGGATCATCGAGCGGGAGGGCCGCATCGACGTGCTGTTCCACAACGTCGGCCACATGACGCTGGGCCCGGCCGAGGCCTTCACCGCCGAGCAGCTGGCCCAGATCTACGACTCCAACGTGCTCGGCTCGCAGCGGGTCAACCGCGCGGTCCTGCCGCACATGCGCGCCGCCCGCAAGGGCCTGGTGGTGTGGAACAGCAGCAGCAGCTCGGCCCGCGCCGGCACGCCGCCCTACCTCGCGCCGTACTTCGCGGCCAAGGCGGCCATGGACTCGCTGGCCCTGAGCTACGCGGTGGAGCTGGCCCGCTTCGGCATCGAGACCTCGCTGATCGTGCCCGGCGCCTTCACCGGCGGCACCAACCACTTCGCCAACGCCGGCCAGCCGGCCGACACCGACACGGCCAAGGCCTACGAGGAGTTCTACGCCGGCCTCACCGAGCAGGTCACCGCCAAGCTGACCGAGCTGGAGCCGGCCGACGCCGACCCCTCCGAGGTGGCCCGGGCCGTGGTCCGCGTGGTCGGCACCCCGTACGGCAAGCGCCCGCTGCGCGTCCACATCGATCCGTCGCAGGACGGCGCCGAGGTCGTCAACGCGGTCGCCGACCGGCTGCGCTCGGACTTCTACGAGCGGATCGGCCTGGCCGACCTGCTGCACCCGCGCGCGGTGTGGTCCTGACCACTTCGGACGGTCTGACAACGTTGTCAGGTGAAACGCCTGCAACCCCGCCGGCAGATAACACGTCTACAGGGAAAATTCAGGAACTTCTTAACGTAGATTAGGGGCCGACCGTCGACGACGCCGTCGGCCCCATCGCCGCAAAGGGAACCGCCGATGACCACCGCCGCCGCCGCGCGTCGCAGACACGGGCTCACCGCAGGGAAGCTCGCACTGGGTGCCCTCCTGGTCGCGCTCGCAGCCTCCGCCTGTGGCGCCGGCGCGGCCAGCGTGGTCGAGGGTTCTTCGCCCAAGCCGCAGGCCATGATCGCCGGCCAGGGCGCGTGCAAGACGCCCGAGGTGCCGGCCGGCCTGAGCACCCAGCACCTGATGTCCGGCGGGCTGCGCCGCACCGTCGTCGTCTACTACCCGCACGGCCGGATGCCGGGCAAGCCCATCCCGATGGTGCTGGACCTGCACGGCAGCGGCAGCACCCCGCTACAGCAGATCTCCGGGTCGAACATCGCGGCCACCGCCGACAAGCACGGCTTCGCGGTCGTCGCGCCGCAGGCCGGCATTCCGTTCATCGCCGGCAAGTCGCACGGCTTCGCCTGGAACGTGCCGGGCGTGCCGCTGATGAACGGCCGGCCGGTGCCCTCGGACGCGCCCAACGACGTCCAGTTCATCCGGGACACCATCGCCGGCATGAGCAAGTCCCTGTGCGCCGACCAGAAGCGGATCTACGTCACCGGCTTCTCCGGCGGCGCGCGGATGGCCTCCCAGATCGGCTGCGAGCTGTCCGACCAGGTCGCCGCGATCGCCCCGATGTCCGGGCTGCGCCTGCCCGGCAACTGCAAGCTGGGCCGGCCCGAGTCGGTGCTGTCGTTCCACGGCACCTCCGACGGCACCAACCCGTACAACGGCAGCAAGCAGCTCTACTGGTCCTACGGCGTGCCCGCCGCCGCCCAGCGCTGGGCCACCGCCGACCACTGCGGCAAGGGCGTCACCCAGCAGGTTGTCAACGGTGTCATCAGCACCACCTACAGCGGCTGCCAGGGCGGCCGCCAGGTCGTGCTCTACACCGTCACCGGGCAGCGCCACTCGTGGCCCGGCGTCACCGGCGCGATGGCCAAGGGCTACGCCCTGCCCAAGATCGACCCCAACGAGATCATGTGGTCCTTCTTCGACGCCCACCCCCTAGACACCGCCACCGCCTGACCCCCGGCCGGTTCCCCGCTTGGAAGGGGGCTTTCCTCCACTCGGAGTGGAGGAAAGCCCCCTTCCAAGCGCCGAGGTGGGGTTAGGCCGGGGCGCTGTCCTGGTCGAGTTTGGGCCAGGGGATGGTGGTGAAGTCGGGCTGGCGCTTGTCCACGAAGGCGGCGACGCCCTCGGCGTAGTCGCGGCTGGCGTAGGAGGCGCGGTACCAGCGGTGCGACCACTCGTCGTCGGCGGCGCGGCCCTCGGCGGCGCGGGCGATCAACTGCTTGGCGCCGGCCAACGTGATGGGTGCTCGCTTCGCGAGCGTCTCGGCCAGCGCGTAGGCCTTGGCGGCGGCTTGGTCGACCGGGTGCACCTCGTGCACGAGGCCGATGCGCAGCGCCACCTCGGAATCCAGCAGCTCGCCGGTGAACAGGATGTAGCGGGCCCAGGCCGGGCCGACCGTCTCCACCACCCGGGCCGTGGACATCTGGTGGTACACAACGCCCAATTTGGACGGTGTGATGCCGAACTTGGCCGTGTCGTCGGCGATCCGGATGTCGCAGGCCAGCGCCAGCTCGCAGCCGCCGCCCACGCACCAGCCCTGGATCAGCGCCACCGTCGGCTTGGTCATCGTCGCCAGCGCGCGCTCGGCGGCGTGCACCACCTCCGAGTACGCGGCCGCGGCTTCCTCGCCTTTGCGCACCGTCTGGAACTCCGCGATGTCCGCCCCGGCCGAGAACGGTCCGTCACCGGCGCCGCGGATCACCAGCACCCGCACCGCGCCGTCGTCCTCGACCACGCGCGCCACGTCCGGGATCGCCTGCCACATCCGCAGCGCGAAGGCGTTCCGCTTGGCCTGGCGGTCGATCGTCAGCGTCGCCACCGGCCCGTCGACGGCCAGCGACAGCTCCTCCGGGAGGTCCATGGTCAGCAAATTACCCGGGTCAACCGTGAAATCGCCCCGACGATCGCAGGTGGCTGCGTCACATTCGGTGCTGACAGTTTTGGGTCGGACACCCTGCCCTCTTCGCCACAGGAGTGACGAGATGCTTCGACGCCTGACCCTCGGCCTCGCCGCCGCCCTGCTCCCCCTGGCCGGCGTCGCCGTCGCCGCGCCCGCGGACGCCGCGCCGACCGTGGTCACCGTGCACTACAGCGCCAGCGGGATCACCCACTACTCGGCCGAGGTCGTCCAGGCCGTCAAGAACTGGGACACCCGGCTGAAGAACGTCCAGCTGGTGGCCGGCGGCAGCGCCACCATCACCCTGCACGAGACCAACGGCGGCGGCTCCTACACCACCACCGACGGGCACGGCCACGGCCAGATCTACATCGACCGCCAGCAGGTCGCCCAGGGCTTCGACCCCACCCGCATCCTCACCCACGAGTTCGGCCACAACCTCGGCCTGGCCGACGACTACAGCGGCCCCTGCTCCGAGGTGATGTCCGGCCACGGCCCCGGCACCGCCTGCAAGAACGCCATCCCCTCGGCCGCCGAGGTCGCCGAGGCCGACGCCAACTTCGCCAACGGCTTCACCCCCGCCCTCGCCCAGCACACCGTCCGCTGACGCTCCTTTTTCTGTCATGAAGGGCCCATTGCTGGGCGGGTTCTAGCGATCCTCGCAACACCCTGGATTTCAGGGAGTTGCGAGGATCGTGTTGTCGCAGGAGTTGAGGGCGAGGTTCTTCCAGGCGCGACAGGCTGCGACGCCGTCGAGGTCCTCCGCCTGCTCCGCGCCAGCGACGTCACCGGCGCTGCCCGCCTCACCTGGGGCGACTGACGGTGCACGGGCCGGGTGGCAGGCCGGTGCGGCCGTCCCGGTCGAGGACGCTGAGAGTGGCGTGGGGGCGGGTGGCGCCGCCACCGAGGGGGACACCGCTGAGCTCCCGCAGGACGTGCCGAAGGTGGATCAGCGGCGGGGTGGCGGGAACGCCGGGGGCGAACAGGGCGGCGTCGGCGGCGGCGAGGGGAGCTTCGGCGGCAGGTTGGACGGACCCGACGGGGGCGGCGATGAGCTGGCGGACGGCGTGGGCCAAGGCTTGAAAGGCGGGGGCGAGCTGAGCATCAGGGTGATCAAGGCGGCGTAGGGCCCGGGCGTGCATGCCGAGGGAGGCGTAGAGGGCGAGCCGGTGCCGGGTCCGAGGGGAGACGGTGCCGCCGAGCATGGGCACGGTCAGTGGCCGGGCGACGAGGGAAAGCTGCCACAGCCGCGTGTCGAGGGTGCGGATGGGGGCGTCGAGGTCGAGGCCGGAAGCGGCGGCGTCGAGAACCGCGGCCAGGGCGGTGAGCACGGCGTCGCGAGCGCTGCGCACGGTGTCCCTTGTGGACAGTGGGGTGACGACCATGGCGACCAGGAAGCCGACGGCGGCGCCGACAGCGGTCTCGGCCAGGCGCAGCAGGAGCAGGTCGGCGGAGAACTCGTGCAGCGCGCTGTAGAGCTGCCCGACCATGATGGTGACGAAGAAGATCATGTACAGGTAGGACACGCGGATCAGGTAGAAGCCCAGGAACATGCTGCCGATGATCACGGCCAGCACGGCGGCGGTGTTGCCGGCGGTGAGGGCGGCGAACAGCACCGAGGCGATGAGCCCGAACAGGGTGCCGAGAACCCGGTTGAGCCCCTTGGCGAAGGTCTCGGTGCGGGTGGCGGTGCCGGCGAACAGCACGAACGCCGCGATGACGGCCCAGTAGTAGCGCGCCGGCGAGAGAGCGGAGCCGATGATGATGGCCAGGGCCCCGGCGACGGCGACCTGGATGGCCTGACGGGTGGTCATGTCCAGGCGGGCCAGGGGATTCCAGTGACCGCCGCGGGCGGGCACGTCCTTGGCCACGGCCGGGGATCCCGGCAGGGCGCCGAAAGCCAGCGAGATGGAGGCCTCGAACTCGTCCAGCACGTCGTCGGTGGTGGCGTCCGAGCCGGACGCGACGGCGACGAATTCCGTTACGGCGACGGAGAAATGCTCGTCGGGCAGGACGCGGGCGACCTCGGCGGCGCGGGTGTCCTCACGGCGGGCCAGGCGGTCGGCGACCCAGGCGGCAGCCCGGGCCCGGTCGGTGCCGACCAGGGAGTCGGCGGCGGTGACGAGCTGTTCCAGGGCGTGCTGGGCGTCGATCAGCTTGCGGCGTAAGCGAGAAGGCGACTTGCCCTCGGGCAGGGCGCCGGGTTCGGCCGACCAGCCCTCGACCATCAGGGCGGCCTCGGTGACGGCGGCCAGGCGCGCGTGCAGGCGACGGCGCAACCGCTCGATGCGACGGGAATCGGTGCAGGACAACAGGTCCGAGGCGGCACGGACCACGGCCCTTGCCCGCGCGTCGAAGCCCCGCACGACCCGGGTGAGGGTCTTGGCGGAGTTCACCCGCAGCACGGTGATCGACAGCAGCAGCACCCACACCGTCGCCAGCACCACGGTGACCATCAGCCCGGGCAGCATGGCCGGCGTGGTGTGCAGGAAGGCGGCGAAGAAGTAGCCCATCCAGCCCATGAAGCCGTAGAAGAAGTAGTCGACGCCGAACCGCCGCACGTACACCGCGGCGAACATCACCGCCACGAACACGACCAGCATGAGCACGGTGTCGTTGCCGACCAGCGCGCCGGCGACCATGCCGATGCCGAAGGCGACCGGGAACAGCGCGGCGGTGCGGGTCTTGGCCCACGCGTCGCCGGTTCCCAGGGCCATCGCGCCCATCATCGCCACCACCGCGCCGAGCAGCATGGCGATCAGCGTTCCCGCCGCGTCCGCGCCGGTGACCAGCGCGAACGCGAACTCCACGGCCAGCGCGCTGCCCATCGCGAACGTCGCCGACACCGCCGACCACAGCCGGCTCAACCCCGGGTCGGACGCCACCACCCGGTCCCACACCTCGCTCAGCGCGACCCTCATGCCGGCCCCCATTCCTCGATAGCGGTACCATACCGCTAATTACCGGTGTCATACCGCCAGTTATCGGAGGCGTCACATGGTCGACACGGCGCAGGCACTCGACGTGCTGGAGCTGGCCACCGCGGTGCTCAACCGCAACTTCGAGCTGCTGCGCCGCCGCACCGAGGTCTACAAGGAGCTGGACCGGTCCGAGTACCTGCTGCTGCGCACCCTGGACGAGATCGGCCCGGCCGACGTCAGCACGCTGGCCGGCGCGCTGGGCCTGGACCCCTCGACCGCCGGCCGGCAGGTCACCACCATGCGGACCCGCGAGCTGGTGACCAAGATCCACGACACCGCCGACCGCCGGCGCTGCATCATCGCCCCCACCGAGCAGGGGCTCGAACTGATGGAGCTGACCCGGCAGCGCCGGCTGGCCGTCTCGGCCGAGCTGCTCGCCGACTGGACGCCGGAGGAGCTGCACACCTTCGCCGAGCTGCTGACCCGGCACAACGACGCCGTGGCCGCGCGCTACCTGAAGGCCTGACCAGGGCGGAACCTCGCGCAACCCCTCGGGAGCACCGTGACGGCGGTCACCGACGGCCTGCGGGAGCGCGAACAACGGTGTGCGCCAACCCTGGGACAGACGGCAGCATCGTGCAGTTCAAGGCACGCTACGACAACTTCATCGGCGGCGACTGGACGCCGCCGGCGCAGGGGCGGCACTTCGACAACCCGCGAAACCAAGTCCTATTTGGACATCGGCCAGCAGGAGGGCGCGCAGGTGCTCAAGGTCGAGGCCCCGAACGGCGCTGGAACCCCCACCGGGGTCAGAACCAGGTGCCTGAGGGCCAGGTGGTGTCGGACCAGGCTTGGCGGCGGGCGGTGTTGGGGTCGTCCTCGACCCGCACCGGTGTGCCCATGATCATCGTCGGTCGGGTGACCGAATCGTAGGGAGTCCAGTCGACCTTGCCGGTGCGGACGAAGGAACCCCAGGCGCCGTGCATGACCCGGGACAGCTCGGTCGCCTCCGGCGAGCCGAGGTCGCCGCCGCCGACGGCCCAAGCGAACACCAGGTCGGTGCCGTGGGCGGCGGCCATCGACGCCGGCAGGCCGGGCAGCGCGCCGTCGAAGCGGTAGCGCCAGGTCGGGGCGTGCCGGGACTGGCCGTCGGCCAGCCGCAAGGTCGGGATCCCGTACCGCTCGTCGGTCATCACGGCCGCGAGGTCGCCGTCGTAGGCGGCGATGATCTCCCGCGCCCGCTGCGCGCCGAAGGCCTCGGTGAGAACCCGGGGCGCGGGGTCGGCGGCGTGGGAGTCCAAGGCGGTGAAGGTGCCGGCCTCGTTGGCGGTGCTGGACGCCAGCAAGGCGACCCCGGCGGCCGAGCCCGCGGCGATCCGCCGCACGGGCACGTCCGGCAGCAGCGAGCCGTCGACCACCGGCCGCCACGTCCACACCCCGTACATCGGCGGCGACACGGTCAGCTGCGCGGCCACCAGCTCGGCCGCCGGCACGGTCGGGATGTGCCGCCGGTCGATGCCCAGCCGGTCCACAGTGGCCCGCGCGACCTCCGGCGTGGTCACGTGATCGCCGCCGCCGCTCTGCGAGATCGCCCGCTGGAACAGCCCGGACGCCGACGGAATGGCCATCAGCGTGGCCACGCTCTTCGCGCCGGCCGACATCCCGCCGACGGTCACCTGCCGCGGATCCCCGCCGAACGCGGCGATGTTGTCCCGCACCCAGCGCAGCGCGGCGATCTGGTCGAGCACCCCGCAGTTGGTGTCGTCGAAGAAGCCGAACGCCCCCAGCCGGTAGTTGAACGTCACCACCACGACGTCGTGATCGCGCACGAACGTCTCGCCGTCGCCGATGCCCTCCGGCCCGCCGCCGACCATGTAGCCGCCGCCGTGGATCCACACGAACACCGGCCGCGGCGTCGCCGACGGACGCTCGGGAGCGCACACGTTGACGTAGAGGCAGTCCTCGCTGATCCGCTGTGGATCGTCCACAGCGGCCGGTCGCGGACCGGGGATCATGGCCGCCGGCATGACGATCTGCATCGCCCGCGGGCCGAAGCGGGTGGCGTCCCGCACGCCGATCCACGGCTCGGCCGGCAGCGGCGGCCGGTGCCGCAGCCGCCCGACCGGCGGCTGCGCGTACGGAATGCCGCGCCAGGCCACCGCCCCACCGAGATCGACGCCGCGGACCTGGCCGATGCCGGTGGCGACCGTTGTCGTCAAAGTTCACTTCCCCTGGGTGCGCCGGCCGTGGGAGACCGAGTAGACCTGGCCGCGGAACCGCAGCACCGGGTCGTCGGACAGCTCGATGCCGGGCACCAGCCGGGTCGGGTCGAACATGCGCCGGTCCCATTTGGCCTGGTCCTCGACCGGGCCGGTGACCAGCAGCCGGCCGACGGTGATCTCCGTGCGGTCGCCCGGCCACAGCACCGTGCAGTCGTCGGTCGGATCGCCGGGCTGGGCGATCTGCACCTTCAGCTGGAACGCCACCGTGGTCGTGGCCAGCCGTTCGGCCAGCTCGTCGGACAGGTAGGTCGGCGACTTCTCGGCCGCCCGCTCGTCGGACAGCTGCTGCACGCCGGCCTCCGGCTCCCAGCGGTAGCGCACGGCCGTGCGGCGGCGCATCCGGTCCAGCCAGATGAACGCGTGCACGGCCCAGTAGCGCAGGGTCGCGTAGCTCACCGGGATCGGCGTGTTCTTCACCGCCCGCAGGCCGCGCATGGCCTCGGTGTGCTCGGTGGCGTACTTGCGCACCACTTCCGGGTCGGGCGAGCCGGTGAACATGTTGGGCTCGGCCGCCTCCAGGAAGTCCCGGAACGCCTGCGGGGTCGCGGCCACGAACACCGGCTGGCTCACCGACAGCAGGTCGGTGGCCACGCCGCCGGGCAGGTGGAAGGCCACCGACAGGCCGCGGGCCGAGCGGGTGCGGTCCCAGATGTAGGGGTTTCCCGAGAAGTTGGAGAAGCGCACGGTCGCCGGGACCGGGTCGCCCTGGAGGTGGGCAGCGGTGGTGTACTCCGCCGCCGCGCCCGTGGGTAGGAAAACCGCGCGGTAGCAAGCCCCTTTCGCGTGGGCCCGGCGGTAGCCGGGGTACAGGCCGGACACCCACTCCAGGCGGTCGACGATGTCGACGGCCAACTGCGGATGGGCGCCGTCGGGCGGCTGAACGGACATGGGCGAGATCCTGTTCGGCTCTGCGTCGGACCGTGGCCAGACTAAGGCGCGGCCGTCTTGGTGCCAAGCTGGGTACCGTTGTCGGCATGGAAGGGCAGCAGCCGCCGGGCCCGAAGGACCGTTTCGACGACGACCTGATCGGATTGGACCCGAACGATCCCGAGGCCAAGGCGTTCGCCGAGCACCTGGACCGGATGGAGCGGGTCAGCAACAACTACACCGTGGAGGGCTATCTGGCCGGGGTCACCGACTTCGCCGAGTCCGCCAACCGGTCCAGGGGTCACCGCCGGCTGATGGTGGGGCTGGTGGTGCTGCTGATCCTGCTGGGCGTGGGCTTCGCCACCTGGAACCTGCTCACCTTCACGCTGGGCGTCATCTTCCCCTGACGACTGTGCCCGACGAGACACCGTCACCTTGCCGCGGCGGGAGCATCATGACGACGGCGGGTGAGGGGGCGGTCATGGTCCACGGCAAGGGAAAACACGACGTCACGGGGTGGGGCCGGCACCGACCGGCGTGGCGGCCGGCCGCGCGGGTGGGCCGGGTGGCGCTGACCGCGCTGCTGGTGCTGTCGGTGGTCGCGGCCGGCACGTGGTGGATCTACCGCGACGTCGACGCCAGGTTCGTGCTCGTGGTGCTGGCCGCATGGGCGCTGGTGGTGGCCGCGGCGTGGTGGCTGGGGTCGGCGTGGCCGGGCGCGCTGATCGCGGCGTGCGGGGTGATGCTGATGCTGATCGCCGGCCCGATCTGGCTCGACGACGCGGTGCTGGCCGCGCGCGGGCACACAGTCGTGGCGCGGGTGTCCAGGGTGGACACCAGCCAGAGCCGCCAACACCTGGACTACACGGTGTGGCTGACCGACCCGGCCGGCCGGGCGATCGCGCGGCCGCTGCTGACCTATGGTCCCCCGCCGCCGCTGGCGGTGGGCGACGCCGTGACGGTCCTGGCTGATCCGCTGAGCGAGTTGGACACCGAGCCGGTGGACCGGAACTCCGGGCCGTGGATGCTGGCGTTGCTGCTCTCCGGCGTGACGGCGGTGGTGGTCGGTTTGGCGGTCTCGGCTAGAGACCGGCCTCCAGGTAGCGGCGGCGGATCGCGGCCCGGGTCGGGCGGCCGGTCCAGCCGGCCGGCATCCGGCCGGACTCGACGATGACCACGTCGCGGACGCGGACGTCGAAGCGTTTGGCCACGGCGGCGCGGACGGCGGCGACCACGGCGGCCACGTCGAGCTCGGCCGGGGGCAGGTGCTGGGAGCGTTCGGCGACGATCACGACGGCCTCGCCGAAGGACAGGGCCACCACCCGGTCGGGGCGGATGGCGGCGTGGGCGGCCCGGGCCACCAGCTCGACCTCGTGCGGGTCGAGGCGGCGGCCGTCGACGGTGAGCAGGTCCTCCTGCCGTCCCAGCACGAACAGCTCGCCCTCGTGCAGGAACCCGAGATCGCCGGTGCGCAGCCAGTGCCGGCCGTCCAGCGCGACCAGCTGCTGCCGGACGGCCACGGCCGGCCCGGACAGCCAGATCTCGCCGACCATGCCGTCGGGCAGCTGCCAGCTGGCGCTGGGGTCGACGATCAGCACCTCGCCGTCGACCGGCACGCCGCTGGACACCAGCAATGACGGACGGCCGTCCGTGCGGAGCACGGCCTTGCCGGCGGCCAACTGCTCGCGGTCGACGGTGATCCGCCGCGGCGGCGAGCCACCGGGGGTCATGGTGACGGGGCCGACCGCGCCGGCGGCGGTGTAGCAGGTGCGCAGGGACTGCGGCGGCAGCCCGCACTGCCCGAAGACGTCCACGGCCACCCGCACGGTGCTGGCGTTGATCGGCTCTCCCCCGTCGACCATGCTGCTGACCTGCGACAGCCGCAGCCACGAGCGGTCCTGCTCGGTGGTCCGGGACGCGCAGTAGGCCAGCGCGAAGTCGGGGGCGGCGGTGATCACGTCCTGGCCCGAGGCCAACGCCTGCAACCACCGTCGCGGCTGCTCCAGCACCGAGGACTGTTCCAGCAGGACGGCCCGCAGCCGGCCGGCCAGCGGCGCGGCGACGCCCAGCACGAAGCCGAGGTCGTAGCAGAGCGGCAGCCAGTTCACGGTCACCGAGCGCCCGGTGACCGCCCGGAACGCCGTCAACGCGCGCTGGCCGGCGGCGGCCAGGTCGCCGTGGCTCAGGGCGGTGCCGTACGGATCGGCTCCCGGGTCCACCGGGTAGCGCAGCATCGCCAGATCCGAGGCGGCGGCCGGGAACCGGTCCACCTCCTCCTCGGGCAGGCCATCCACCAGCACCACCGGGGCGTCGAAGAACGCCTGCACCCGCGGCTTGACTGCGCTGGTGGTGAGCACCGCCGTGGCCAGGCAGTCGGCCAGCACGGCGTGCACATGAGACGGATGGTCGTCGAGATCGGACAGGTCGAGCGGCACCGCCACCACCCCGGCCCACAACGCGGCCAGCAGCGCGACGACGTCGTCGACGCCCTGCGGCGCGAGCACCACGGCCCGGCCGCCCGGCCCGACGACCCGGCGCAGCGCGGCGGCGGTGGATGCGACCCGGCGCTGTAGCGAACCCCAGGTAGCGGTGACCGACAGCCCGTCGAGGCTGGTGCTGTGGTCGACGTAGGTGACGGCTGCGTCGTCGGCGTTGGTGGCGGCCCATGCGGCGAGGTGGTCAGTGAGCACGGTTCCTCCAGACGCGAGGGGACCCCGTCCGACACTAGTGTCCGACGGGGTCCCCTAACCGCGACAGGCTTAACCGATCGTGTAGCTGTACGGAACGCTCGCCAGCTCGTCCCCGCTGAGCAGGACGCCGTTGAAGTTGTCCAGATACAGCACGCCGCTGACCTTCGTGCCCTTCGCCCCGGTCGGGGTGATGGTCACGGTGATGGTCGCGGACTGGCCCGGGGCCAGCACGGTCGGCGTGAAGTCCGGCGCGCCTCCGTCCACGCTCAGCCGCCACAGGTCACCGGTGTTGCTGGTGGCCGTGGTGTCGAAGGCCTGGGCGTGCACCTGCGCGGCCAGGGTGGCCGAGCCGGTGACCTCCGCGTCGGTCGGGCCGAAGGCGGTCGCCACCGCCAGCCACTGGCCCTGCGTGACCTCGGACGCCGCCGAGGTGGCGGTGGCCGACGTGCCGCGCGGCGACCCGTACAGCTCCGGCACGCCGCTGAACGCGGACGCGTCGAAGTCGGCCGGGATCGTCGCGTTCTGCTGGATGGTGAACGAGCGGGCCTCGGTCGGCACCAGCCACTCGGTGCCGGTGGCGGTGGCCGGCTGCGGGAACTGCTGGGCGGCCGAGGTCGGCGGGACCACCAGCAGGTCCTGGTCGGTCTCCGTGGTCAGGCGCGGGTCGGCGAACACGGACTCGGGCGCGACCCCGGTGTTGCGGACCTTGATCTTGACCTGGATCGGCTTGCCCGCCGGCACGGTGCCGCTGGGCACGCCGTCGAACGAGGCGTCGACCGCGTTGAACTTCAGGTGCCCGGTGAAGGGCTGGGACAGCGCCGTGCCGCTGACGCCCTGGCTGACGTTGATCACCAGCTCCCAGCGGCCCTTCTCCGGCGCGCGGACGTAGGACTGGAGCGTCTTGGTCCGGACGACGCCGCTGGCGCCCTGCTGCTGGTTGGTCGACAGCGACAGGATCTGGCCGCTGGGCGACTTCAGCGCGGCGTAGACGGTCTGGTTGGGATCGCCGCCGAGGCTGACGTCCAGGCCGAAGTCCTTCTTGCCGGCCGGCACGTCGAACCAGTACGTCTGGGTCTGCGCCGGCGCGAAGTCGCGGCCGTTGCCGCCGACGATGGCGCCGCCGAAGGCCCCGTCGCCGGCCGGCGTGATCAGGCTGCGCAGGGTCAGCGGCACCGAGGTGACCGCCCCCAGCGGGGTGTCCAGCTCGACCGCGGCCGACAGGTCGCCGGGCTGGTCGGGCGTCTTGGCGGTGACCTTGAAGGTGCCGGACTGGCCGGGCTTCAGAGTCAGCGTGGACGGGCTCACCGAGCCGAAGCCGGTGTACTTGGTGGTGGTGAACTCGTAGGCCACGTTGCCCTTGAACCCGGTCGCGCCCCTGGTCACGTAGAACACCGCGGTCCAGGCGCCCGGCGCCGGGTTGCGGACGTCCACGCGGCCGTGGTTGGACTGGCTGCTGCTGTTCTGCGGCCGGGAGTCGGACTGGTAGACGCCGTTGGGGTCGATCAGGGCCAGCCGGATCGTCGCCGACTGCGAGGGGTTGCCCGGCCAGGCCAGGTCGCCCTGGAGGTGGTCGGCCCCGAACGGCACCTGGAAGGTGGTCTTGGCGTACACCCGGGTGGCGCTGGTGCCGTCGATGAAGGTCGGCGCCGTGGTCGAGGTGGCGTCGATCGCGATGCTGCTGGTGGTGTCGGACAGGGTCTTGCCCAGCACGCGGCCGTGCGCGGACACGGTCTGGATGTTAGGGCTGGTGTTGGTGATGGTCAGCGGCTCGGTGACGGTGCTGCCGGGCTTGGCCGCCGCGGTCAGCTGCGTGTCGCCGCCGGTGGTGGTGGCCAGCAGGCCGGCGCCCTGCGCGGTCGGCTTGCCGTTGCCGTCCTGAATGGACATCGCGGCGCGCACGGCGGCGTAGGTGTTCAGCTCGCCCGCACCCTGCTCGTCGGCCGGCTGGCCGAGATCGCTGGCGGTGCTGGTGAGGATCTGCTTGACCAGCTGCGGGCTCGGCTTGGCGCCGTGGTGGGTGTTCTTGTACGCCTCGATGACCAGCGCGGCCCCGCCGGCGATGAACGGCGCGGCCTCGGACGTGCCGCCGAAGGTGCGGATGTTGGACGGGCGGCCCTGCTCGTCGGTGCACTGCGCGAACCGCGGGTCGGCGCTGCACACCGACCAGCCGGACTCGCCCGGCGCCACCAGGTCCGGCACCCGGCCCAGGTCGTCGACGCCGCCCGAGGACAGCGAGGACATGTTGTCGTTGGCCCAGGTCTTGGCGAAGGTCCGGGCCCCGCGCTCGCCGGTCTGCGCGTACAGCCGGTAGTTGGTGACCGAGCCGGCGGAGATCACGTGCGGGTCGACCGCCGGGGTGCCGATGGTGCCGCTCGGGCCGGCGTCGCCGGTGGAGGCCACGACCGTGACGCCCGCGGCGACCGCGGCGTCGTTGGCCAGGGCGACCGGGTCCACGCCGTCGGCCGGGAACGGGTTGCCGCCCAGCGACTCGTTGATCACGTCGACGTTGTCGTTGTTCACGGCGTAGTCGATGGCCTGCAACACGATCGAGTTGGTGACCAGCTCGGCGCTGCCGAAGATGTTGAGGCCCACCAGGTTCGCGCCCGGCGCGATGCCGCGCACGGTGACGTTGCAGCCCTTGGGCAGCGGGTGCGCGGCGGCGACCACATTGGACAGGTCGTAGGTCACGCGGCCCTGCGCGGCGATGGAGCTGGCGTCGCCGAAGGCCTCCTCACCGGACTGCGGGCCGTTCGGGTCCGTGCCGGAGAAGTCCTGGTAGTCGGTGAAGACGTGGCTGCCGTCGGCCCGGATGAAGTCGGGGTTGTTCGGGTCGAGGCCGTCCGCGATCCACGCGACCGTCACGCCCTTGCCGTCCACGATGTTCTGCGCCTGCGGCAGGCTCGGGTTGGTGTAGGCGGTGTGCGTGGTCTGCAACGCCTCCGGCTCCAGCAGGGGCTTGCTCGGGTCGGTCGGGCAGGCGCCCGCCGCCAGCGGCTGGTCCGGGGGCGGCGTCGCGGCCGCCTTGATCTGCTGCTTCTGGGCCGCGTCCAGCGGCTTGACCGCCCGGGTGCGGTCCGGCACGACCGCGGCGACGTCCGGGTTGGCGGCGAGCTTGCCCGCCTCGGCGTCGGTGACCTTGGCCGAGAAGCCGTTGAGCACGTCGAACGACTTCACGTTCTGCGCGCCCACCTGCTTGGCCTGGTTGACCAGCGGGGCCTGCTCCTGGCCCACGGTCTGCTGGCGCTGACCGCGCTGGGCCTTGGGCGATAACTCGGGGTGCTGGTTCTTGAGCACCACGATCACCGACTGCTTGCTCCCCTGGGCCAGTGCCGCGTCGGCGGCGGCCGCACCGGCGGCCGTCGCGTTCGGGCCGGTCGCGGCGAGCACGCCGGTGACCGTGGCCACGACGAGCACCAGTCTTCGGCGTTGTTGGCGGAACATCCGCGCACACCTCATTCCGGGCGTCTCCACATCGGACCGCCGGAGCCTATGTGTGATCTCCGTCGCGGAGCAGGTCAGGAAGAGGGGTAGTTCCGGGCTTATCCGGAATTACGGACAAAGCGCCACCGTAACTGTTAACAGCAAAAGGGGCGGTGCGACCGAATGGCGACTGGCGCTGTCGCTCCGACGGGCGTAAAACCCGGGTGAGAAACGATGATCACCTAGTGGATCCAGTCAAATGCGTACGGTAGCACGCCCTTGGGCCGGCCGCCGTAAGAGATCGGTAACCGCGGGCGCGGACATACGGGCAGTAGCCTTGCCCCATGGTCACGTTGGTCGTCGTGGGGTTTCTGGCCGGGGTGATCACCAGCCTGTCCCCCTGTGTGCTGCCGGTGCTGCCGATCGTGCTCACCTCGGGCGGGCCGCAGCGCCGCAAGTGGCGGCCGTACCTGGTCATCGCCGGTCTGGTGCTGAGTTTCGCGCTGTCCACGCTGTTCGGCTCGCTGGTGCTGAGCGCGCTCGGGCTGCCCCAGACGCTGCTGCGCGACGCCGGCGTCGTGGTGCTGGCGCTGATCGCCGTCGGACTGCTGTGGCCGCGGTTCGGTGAGCTGCTGGAACGGCCGTTCGCGCGACTGTCGGGCCGTCCGGTGAATCCCGACGGCAACGGAATCGTGCTCGGTCTCGGGCTCGGACTCCTATTCGTGCCCTGTGCCGGGCCGGTGCTGGCCACGATCGCCGTGATCGGCGCCAATCACACCTTCAGCGCCGGCGCACTGGCGCTCACCGCGGCGTTCGCCGTCGGCTGCGGCGTGCCGCTGCTCGTTCTCGCCGTCGCCGGCGACGCCATCACCCGCCGGGTCGCCGCCATTCGTGAACGCGCCCGCGGATTTCGCATCGCCAGCGGTGTGATCATGCTGGTGGTGGCCGTGGCCATCGCATTCAACCTGACCGACGGATTGCAGACGGCGGTGCCCGGATACACCGAGGCGTTGCAGCAATCGGTGGAGAACAATAGCGAGGCCCAGGGTGAGCTGCACAAACTCAACGGACCCGGCGCCGGCTCCGACACCAGCGCCGCCACCGCCGCTCCCGGCGCGAACTGCCAGCCCGGCGGCCAGACGCTGCAGAACTGCGGCCGGGCGCCCGAGCTGACCGGCATCACCGACTGGCTCAACACCAAGCCGCTCACCCTGGCCGGGCTGCGCGGTAAGGTGGTGCTGATCGACTTCTGGACGTACAGCTGCATCAACTGCCAGCGCACCCTGCCGCACGTCGAATCCTGGTACAGCGCCTACCAGAAGGCCGGCCTGGAGATCATCGGCGTGCACACCCCGGAGTTCGCCTTCGAGCACGACACCTCGAACATCGAAGCGCAGGCCAAGGCGCTGGGCGTGAAGTACCCGATCGCCGTGGACAACAGCTACGCCACCTGGAACGCCTACGCCAACCAGTACTGGCCGGCCGAGTACCTCATCGACGCCGAGGGCGACGTCCGGCACGTCAGCTTCGGCGAGGGCGACTACTCCGGGACCGAGCAGCTCATCCGGCAGCTGCTGACCTCGGCATCGTCCACTGTGGACCTTCCCACCGAGACCGAGGTCGCCGACACCACGCCGTCCGAGCAGCAGACCCCCGAGACCTACCTGGGCTCCCAGTACGCCCCGCTGCACGTCAGCGGCGGCACGCCGAACAACAGCACCCTGCAGGCCTTCCAGTTCCCGCCCACGCTCCAGCCCGACACCTACGCGCTGGCCGGCAGCTGGCAGGCCGCCGACGCCGAGTCGATCACCTCCGGGGCCGGGGCCCGGCTGGAACTGAGCTACCAGGCCAAATACGTCTACCTCGTGCTCGGCGGCTCAGGGACGGTGACAGCGCAGGCGAACGGAAAGACCCAGACCATCGCCGTGTCCGGCGAGCCCAAGCTCTACACCCTCGTGGACAACGGCCCCTACCAACGCTCGACCCTGACCCTCGACTTCACTCCCGGCATCGACGCCTACGACTTCACGTTCGGCTGACCGGGGTCCCCCGACTGCCGCGCTCCGTGGCACGTTTGCCGTATCGCCTTGGGGGGTCAGGGAAACCGAGACGATGACCGCGTGACACCTTCCGGCGAAGGACCACGCCGGCTGCGCCGGGGCCGCCTCGTTGGTCGAGCGGGCCTTGGAGTCCTTGCGGGACAACAGCATCGGCAGCCGGGATGTCTTTCCTGACGCTGGGCGCCAGTATCGGTCCCTTGATCATGGCGGCGATGTCATGAAGGGCCCCTTACTGACGTTCAACGTCAGGAAGGGCCCCTTCATGACACCGGACGTCATGAAGGGGCCCTTCCTGGCGTTGGGCGAGAGGATGGGTCCCTTGATCTTGGTGGCGGCGATCGCGGAGGGCGGCGGGGGCGGTCAGGGCGAGGCTGGGTCGTAGCGGCGGATCGGGTGGGTGGCGGCGACGAGGCGGCGGGGAGCGGGGATGTCGGCCTGCACCAGGAGGTTGCCGAGGGCGGTGGCTTCGACGGGGCCGGCGAGGACGGGGAGGCGGCAGGCGTCGGCGGTGAGTTGGCAGAGGAACTCGTTGCGGGAGCCGCCGCCGACGATGTGGACGACGTCGAGTTCCTTGTCGGAGAGGCGTTGGGCGTCGAGCAACGCGTCACGGTAGGCGGCGGCGAGGCTGTCGAGGATGCAGCGGACGATCTCGGGCGGGGTGGCGGGGACGGGCTGGTCGGTGCGGCGGCAGGCGTCGACGATGCGGGAGGGCATGTCGCCGGGGGCGAGGAACTCGGGGGAATTGGGGTCGATGACGGAGCGGCGAGGCAGGGAGGCGGCGGCGAGGAGCAAGGGGTCGCGAGGAAGGTCCCAGACGCGGAGGGACTCCTCCAGGAGCCACAAGCCCATGACGTTGCGGAGATAGCGCACGGTGCCGCCGACGCCGGCCTCGTTGGTGAAATTGGCGGCGAGGCTGTCGGCGGACAGGACGGGACGGTCGAGCTCGACGCCGACAAGGGACCAAGTGCCGCAAGAGATGTAGCCGAAACGGTCGGTGAGGGCGGGCACGGCGTGGACGGCGGAGGCGGTGTCGTGGGAGCCGACGGCGACGACGGGGCCGCCGATGGGGGTGCCGGGCCGGCGAATGGGCGGGAACAGGTGGGCGGGAATGCCCAGGCGATCCATCAAGTCGACCGCCCACTGTCCACTTCGGACGTCGAGCAGCTGGGTGGTGGAGGCGTTGGTGAACTCGGCCCCGATCTCGCCGGTGAGCCAGTAGGCGACAAGATCGGGAATCATGAGCAGGTGGGCGGCCTGCTGGGCCAAGGGATCGGCGACGAGCTGGTAGAGGGTGTTGATGGGCAGGATCTGGATGCCGGTGCGGTCGTAGAGCTCCTCGGCCGGCACGGTGGCCAGCACCCGGTCGACAACGCCGTCGGTGCGGGAATCCCGGTAGCACACCGGATCGGCCAGCAGCCGGCCGGAATCGTCGAGCAGCCCGTAGTCGACGGCCCACGAGTCGATGCCGACGCTGCGAACGTCCAGGCCCCGCAAGCCCTCCGTAACGGAGTGGCGGAGGAACTCGGCGTCCCAGCGCAGGGCGCCGCAGCGTTCGGTCGGCCGGTAGGAGAAACGCGAAACCTCCCGCAGCTCAAGGAGGTCGGCCCCGACGCGTCCGAGCATCACCCGCCCGCTGGACGCGCCGAGGTCGACGGCGGCATAGGAATTCACCGCAGCGGCACTCATCGCAGGAAGGCGCCGGCGACACCGGCGTCGACGGGCACGTGCAGGCCGGTGGTGCGGGACAGTTCCCCGCCGGTGAGCACGAAGATCGCGGCGGCCACGTGGTCGGGCAGCACCTCCTGCTTGAGCAGGGTCCGCTGGGCGTAGTACTCCCCCAGCTTCTCCTCGGGCACACCGTAAACGGCGGCCCGCTGCGCGCCCCAGCCGGAGGAGAAGATGCCCGAGCCCCGGACGACGGCGTCGGGATTGACGCCGTTGACGCGGATGCCGTGAGCGGCCAGCTCGGCGGCGAGCAGCCGGACCTGGTGCGCCTGGTCGGCCTTGGCCGAGCCGTAGGCGACGTTGTTGGGCCCGGCGAACACGGCGTTCTTGCTGACCACGTAGACGATGTCGCCGCCGATGCCCTGGGCGATCATGGTGCGGGCGGCGGCCCTGGACACCAGGAACGAGCCGCGGGCCATCACGCCGTGCTGGCGGTCCCAGTCCTCGTCGCTGGTGTCGACCAGTGGCTTGGACACCGACAGCCCGGCGTTGTTGACCACGAGGTCGATGCCGCCGAAAGCCAGGCAGGCAGCGGAAACGGCCTCGTCGACAGCGTCAGAAGAGGACACGTCGGCGTGCACGGCGACGGCCGACGACCCGATCTCCTTGGCCACGGCCTCAGCCCCGGCCAGATCGCGGTCGGCGACCACCACACACGCGCCCTCGGCCGCCAGCCGCAAAGCCGTGGCCCGACCGATGCCGGAACCGCCGCCGGTGACGAAGGCGACCCGAGCGGTCAGCGGCTTCGGCTTGGGGCGCCGACGCAGCTTCGCCTCCTCCAGCTCCCAGTACTCGATCCGGAACTTCTCGCTCTCCGGGATCGGCGCGTAGGTCGACACCGACTCGGCCCCGCGCATGACGTTGATGGCGTTGACATAGAACTCCCCGGCCACCCGGGCGGTCTGCTCGTCGGCCCCGAAGGAGAACATGCCGATGCCGGGCACCAGCACGATCGCCGGGTCGGCCCCGCGCATCGCCGGCGAGTCCGGGAGAGCGTGCCGGACATAGTAGGCCCGGTAGTCCTCACGGTACTCGTGGTGCAGGTCCCGCAGACGTTCCACAACGGACTCGAGCGGCGCGTCGGCGGCGGTGTCGAGGATCAGCGGCCGGACCTTGGTGCGCAGGAAGTGATCCGGGCACGAGGTCCCCAGCGCGGCCAGCGCGGGGGCCTTGGAGCCGGCCAGGAACTCCAGCACCTCGGGTGAGTCGGTGAAGTGCCCGACCTGACGGTTGTCGGTCGATGCCAGCCCCCGGATCACCGGGGCCAACGCGGCGGCGCGTTCCCGCCGGGCGGCGGGCGCAAGCGCCTGCCATTGCGGGACAACGGATCCGAACGGGTCGGCCGCGCCCCGGGCGTCCAGGAACTCCTGGGCCCGACGGATGATCTCCAGCGAATTGGCCTGGCACTCCTGCGAGGTGGCGCCCCACGCGGTGATGCCGTGCCCGCCGAGGATCACGCCGATGGCCTGCGGATTGGCCCGCTTGATCTCGGCGATGTCCAGCCCCAGCTGGAAACCCGGCCGCCGCCAGTCCACCCAGGCGACCCGGTCGCCGAAGCACTCCCGGGTCAGCGCCGGCCCGTCGGCGGCGGTGGCCAGCGCGATGCCGGCGTCCGGGTGCAGGTGGTCCACGTGCGCGGCGTCGACCAGGCCGTGCATGGCGGTGTCGATGGACGGCGCGGCCCCGCCCCTGCCGTGCAGGCAGAAGTCGAACGCGGCGACCATCTCGTCCTCGCGCTCCACCCCCGGATACACGTCCACCATGGCGCGCAACCGGTCCAGCCGCAGCACGGCCAGGCCGGCCTCGGTCAGGGTGCCGAGATCCCCGCCGGATCCCTTGACCCACATCAGTTCCACGTCGCCGCCGGTCACCGGGTCGCGATCCACCGCCTTGGCCGACGCGTTGCCGCCGGCGTAGTTGGTGTTGCGCCGGTCCGCGCCGATCGAGTGCGAACGGTCCAGTAGAGCCGAGACTTCCGGGTTCACGCGCCCCATCCCATCGCCGAGCCGCCGACCCGCTCGGCCTCGATCTTCTGCTGGTAGCCGGACCGGTGATAAGCGCCGATCGGGTCCGGGTCGAGTCCGTCCTCGGCCCGCAGCTCGGCCAGCAGCGGGCGGACGTCGGTGTTGTAGGCGTCCATGAGCGCGGCGTTGGCGGCGAGCACGTCGCCCTCGGCCTGGGCCTTGGCCAGCGCTTCACGGTCGACGAGTAGCGCCTTGGCCGTCGCCTCCTGCACGTTGAGCACCGACCGCAGCATGGCCGGCACCTTGGGCTCGATGTTGTGGCACTGGTCGAGCATGAACGCCACGTCGGCCTCGGGGGCCAGCGCGTCGGCCGACACGATCTCGTGCATGATCCGGAACAGCTGGAACGGGTCGGCCGCCCCGACCATCAGGTCGTCGTCGGCGTAGAACCGGCTGTTGAAGTGGAAGCCGCCGAGCTTGCCGGCCCGCAGCAGCAGGGCCACGATGAACTCGATGTTGGTGCCGGGGGCGTGGTGCCCGGTGTCCACCAGCACCTGCGCCTTCGGGCCCAGGTTCACGCAGTGCGCGAACGAGGTGCCCCAGTCCGGCAGGTCCATGGTGTAGAAGCTGGGCTCGAACAGCTTGTACTCCACCAGCATCCGCATGCCGTCGGGCAGCTGACCGTACACTTCGGACAGTGCGTCGGCCAGCCGGTCCTGCCGGGCCCGGATCGAGTCCTGGCCGGGGTAGTTGGTGCCGTCGGCGAACCACAGCGACAGGATCGTCGACCCGGTCTGCACCCCGACCTCGACGCACTCCAGCAGGTGGTCGGTGGCCTTGCGGCGGATCTTGGGGTCGGGGTTGCAGACGCTGCCCAGCCGGTAGTCGTCCTCCTGGAACACGTTGGGGTTGATGGCCCCGACGGCGATGCCGTGGTCGGCGGCGAACCGGGCCAGCGCGGGATAGTCGTCGACCCGGTCCCACGGGATGTGCAGGGCGATGCTGGGCGCCACCCCGGTCAGCTCGTGCACCTTGGCCGCGTCGGCGATCTTCTCCTGCGGCGTGCGCGGCACACCCGCCTGGGCGTAGACCTTGAACCGGGTGCCCGAGTTGCCGTACGCCCAGGAGGGCGTCTCGATGCGGTGCCTGCGCAGCTGCGCCTTCACGCCTTCCACGGCGTCTCTCCTTCGCCTGCGAGCCCTCAGAAGTTGTACTTGTCGACGTTATCCTTGGTGAAGGTCAGCGGGGGACCCAACACCACCTCGCCGTTGGCCCCGATGGTGTACTCGCCGAGGTCTGCGGCCTTGAACTTCTCGCCCTGCTTGCCGGTGATCTGCCCCGAGGACAGCGCGACCGCAGCGTAGGCGGCCAGCGCCCCCAGCTTGGCCGGGTCCCACAGCTCGACCGAGCCGACCGTGCCGTCCTGGATGAACTTACGCATCTGGTTGGGCGTGCCCAGCCCGGTCAGTGCGACCTTTCCCTTGTACGACGAGGAGTCCAGGTAGCGCGCGGCCGCGGCCACGCCGACCGTGGTCGGCGAGATGATGCCCTTGAGATTGGGGTGGGCCTGCAACAGGCCCTGGGTCTTCTGGAACGAGGTCTGGTCGTCGTCGTTGCCGTAGGCGATCTCGTCCAGCTTGATGCCGGCGTACTCGGGTTTGGCCAGCTCCTGCTTCATGATGGCGATCCAGGCGTTCTGGTTGGTCGCGTTGGCCGTGGCCGACAGGATGGCGATCTCGCCGGAGCCGCCGATGGCCTGGGAGATCAGCTTCACCTGGCCGGCGGCGATCTCCTGGGACGAGGCCTGGTTGATGAACACGTCGCGGGCGTCGGCGGCGGCGTCCGAGTCGAAGGTCACCACCTTCATGCCCTGCTTGCGGGCGGCCTTGAGGGCCGGCGCGACGGCGTTGCTGTCGTTGGCCGCCAACAGAAGCGCGTTCTGGCCCTGCTGCGCGGCGGTGTTGATGTAGGTGACCTGCGATGACGCGTCGGCGTCGGACGGGCCGGTGGCTTTGAACTGCTCGCCCAGCGCGGTCGCGGCCTGCTCGGCCCCGCCCTGCGCGACCGTGAAGTAGGGGTTGTTGACCTGCTTGGGCAGGAAGGTGATCTTCAGGTCCTTGGCCGTCGGCGCGTTCGGGTTGGCGGTGGCCTGGGTCGACCCGCCGCCGGTGTCGCCGCCGGAGTTGTTCTTGGTCGTGCCGCCGCAACCGGCCACCAGCAGGGCGGCGGACAACAGCACAATCACCCGCTTCATGGTGTCGCACCTCTCAGACGCTTGGTCACGGCCGGCGCGAACACGCTGGCCAGCAACAGGATTCCGGTCACGAGCTTGACCACCTCGTTGGCGACGTCGTCCAGGATCAGCGCGTCGGTCAGGCCGCCGAGCACGAGCGCCGCCAGGATCACGCCGACGATGCTGCCGCGGCCGCCGAAGATGGACACGCCGCCCAGCAGCACGGCGGTCACCACGTCCAGCTCCAGCCCGGTGCCGTTGTCGGCGCGGGCACTGGCGTACCGCAGGGTGTAGACGATGCCGGCCAGTGCGGCGACCGCGCCGGTCAGCACAAAAAGAACGAACTTGACCCGTCTGACCCGGATGCCGGAGAACCGGGCCGCCTCCTCGTTGGCCCCGATGGCGAACACGGCCCGGCCGAACGTGGTGGCGTGCAACAACAATCCGAACACGACGGCCAGCACCGCGAAAAGCACGATGGAGTACGGGATCCAGGTGCCAGGCACCGGCGTGGTGCCGAACTGCGTGTAGCTGTCCGGGAAATCGGCCACGGCCTGGTCGCCCAGCACCACGAACGCCAGCCCCCGGTACAGCGCCAGCGACCCGATCGTCACGGCCAGCGACGGCAAGCCCAGCCTGGTGACCAGGAATCCGTTGATCGCCCCGCACACCGCCCCGACGACGATCACGAACGGCAGGATGGCCTCCAGCGGCCAGCCCTCGTTCCACAGCGTGCCGATCAGCGCGCTGGACAGGCCCAGCACCGAGGCCACCGACAGGTCGATCTCGGCCGCCACCACCACCAGCGTCAGCGGCATCGCGATCAGCGCCACCACGGCCAGGTCGCTGCCCACGTTGAACACGCCCCGGCCGGTGAGGAACGCGCCGCCGGTGGCCGCCGAGCCGATCACGGCGACCAGCACCAACAGTGCGAACAGCACGCTCTCCCAGCGCAACAACGACTTCACGCGCTGACTCCCCTCGACTGGCGGCGCAACCGGGCCGCCACTCGCAGCGCCACCCCGCGGTCCAGGGCGATGGCCGCGATCAGCAGCGCGCCGGTGATCGCCTGCTGCCAGAACTGCGCGATGTGCACGACCTCCAGCGCGCTGCCGATCGTCGACAGCAGCAACGCCCCGAGCGCCGCCCCGGCCACGGTCCCGCTGCCGCCGAAGATCGCCACGCCGCCGACCACCACCGCCGAGATCACCTGGAGCTCCAGCCCGGTGCCGACCGTCGCGTCCACCGTGCCGTAGCGGGCAACGGCCAGCACACCGGCCAGCCCGGCGACCGTGCCCGACACCAGGAATGCCGTGAACACCCTGCGCCCCACCGGAATGCCGGCCAGCACCGCCGCCTCGGGGTTGGAGCCGATGGCGTACAGCTCGCGCCCGCTGCGGTAACTGCCCAGGTGCAGCGCGGCGATCCCGAGCACCACCACCGTGATGAGCACCAGGTACGGCACGCCGAGCACGCTGCCGCTGCCCAGGTCCAGAAATCCTTCTGGCAGGTTGGCCGCGTTGATCTGCCGGCCGTGCGCCCACATGAAGTCCAGGCCGCGGAACACGCTCAGCGTGCCCAGGGTGACGACCAGGCTCGGCACCTTGCCCAGCCCCACCAGCGCCCCGTTGACCAGCCCGCACAGCGCGCCGACCACGATGCCCACCACGATCGCCAGCGCCGGGTTGACCGCGAACGTGTCGGCGGTGATGAACGCCGACAGCCCCAGCACCGAGCCGACCGACAGGTCCACGTTGCGGGTGATCACCACCATCGTCTGCCCCACGGTCAGCAGCGCCACCAGGCAGGCGTTCAGCAGCAGATCCCGAATCCCCTGCCCGCTCAGGAACAGCGGATTGACGACCGCCGTCACCGCGACCACCACCGCCAAGGCGATCAGAATCCCCAGTTCCCGGATCACACTCACCGCCCCTCCCCCCACCGATGCCAGGAAAGGCCCGATACTGGCGCTGGGTGCAGTGAAAGGGCCTTTCCTGGCATGAACGGCGCCCCCACCCGCCTCGGCACTGACCGTTCGGAAGGCGGCTTTCCTCCACTCGGAGTGGAGGAAAGCCGCCTTCCCGCGAACGGCGCTCTCATCCCGCCGCCACCCCCGTCGCCGCCAGCACGATGCGTTCCTCGTCGGCCTCGGCCCGGTCGAACTCGCCGACCACCCGGCCCTCACGGACGACCAGCACCCGGTCGGCCATGCCGAGCACCTCCGGCAGCTCCGAGGAGATCATCAGCACCGCCACGCCCTGCCCGGCCAGCTCCGACAGCAGGCGGTGCACCTCGGCCTTGGTGCCGACGTCGATGCCGCGCGTCGGCTCGTCCACGATCAGCACCCGCGGCTGCCGGGACAGCCACTTGGCCAGCACGACCTTCTGCTGGTTGCCGCCGGACAGCACGCCGACCGGGTCGGTGAGCCTGGCGAACTTCAGCTGGAGCTTGACCGCCCAGTCCCGGGCCAGCGACCGCTCGGCCGAGCTGCGCAGGAAACCGAAGCGGGACAAGCGGTCCAGCGAGGCCAGGGCGGCGTTGCGTTCGATGGACGCCTCCAGCACCAGCCCCTGCTGCCGCCGGTCCTCGGGCACGAAGCCGATGCCGGCGCTCATCGCCGCCCCCGGCGAGCCGGGGCGGATCCGCTTGCCCCGCACCAGAATCTCGCCGGCGTCGGGCTTGTCCACGCCGAACACCGCCCGGGCGATCTCGCTGCGCCCGGCCCCGACCAGCCCGGCCAGGGCCAGGATCTCGCCGGCCCGGACGTCGAAGGAGACGTCGGTGAAGACGCCTTCACGGGTGAGCCGGCGCACCGACAGAACGGTGTCGCCCGCCTCGACCTCCTGTTTGGGGAACAGGGCGTCGAGGGAGCGGCCGACCATCAGCCGCACCACGGAGTCCGGGGTCTGCTCGGTCAGCGGCCCCGACCACACGAACCCGCCGTCCCGCAGCACGGTCGCGTCCTGGCACAGCTCGAAGACCTCGTCGATACGGTGCGACACGAACAGCACCGCCGCCCCGTGCTCGCGCAGGGCCCCGACCACGCCGAACAGCCGCGCCACCTCGGTGCCGGACAGCGCCGCCGTCGGCTCGTCCATGATGATCACGCGGGCGTCCGAGCCGAGCGCCTTGGCGATCTCCACCAGCTGCTGGTCGGCGATGGACAGGCCGCGGGCCGGCCGCCGGGGGTCGATGTCCACGCCCAGCCGCTCGAACAGCAGCTCTGCCTGCTCGCGCATGGCGGCCGTGTCGACCAGGCCGCCGCGGCGGGTCGGATGCCGGCCCATGGCCACGTTCTCGGCCACCGACAGGTCCCCGAACAGGGTCGGCTCCTGGTAGATCACCGCCACGCCGGCGGCCTTGGCGTCGGCCGGCGAGGCGAAGCGGGTGGGCCGGCCGTCGGCCAGCAGCTGCCCGGAGTCCGGCCGGTGCACCCCGGCCAGGACCTTGATCAGCGTGGATTTGCCGGCGCCGTTCTCCCCCAGCAGCGCGTGCGCCCGGCCTCCGGTCAGCGTCAGCGACACCTCGCGCAGCGCCCGCACCGCGCCGAAGCTCTTGCTGACGTCCGCCAGGGCGACCTCCACCGGCAGCCTCCCCTAAATCGTTTCAACCCGGCACCGCAGGAAGCCTGCCCTCGACCCCCGAAGGTGTCAAGTGTCACAGGGTTGACCAGGGTCTACTCTGATTGAAACGATTCGAGCCCAAAGGGGAAAGAGTGCCGGTCAGCATCAAGGACGTGGCGGCCCGGGCCGGCGTCTCGGTGGGCACGGTGTCCAACGTGCTCAACCGGCCCGACGTCGTCGCCGACGATACCCGGCACAAGGTGCTGGCGGCGATCGAGGCGCTCGGCTTCGTGCGCAACGAGTCGGCCCGGCAGCTGCGCACCGGCACCGCCCGCGCGATCGGGCTGATCGTGCCGGACGTGTCCAACCCGTTCTTCACCGACGTGGCCCGCGGCGCCGAGGACGCCGCCAGCGACGCCGGGCACGTGGTCATCCTGTGCAACAGCGACGAGTCCGCGCAGCGCCAGGACCGGCATCTCCAGCTGCTGGCCGAGCAGCGGGTGCACGGCGTGCTGATCACGCCGGTCGAGGCGGCGCCCGAGCCGGTGCTGCGCCTGCGCGAGCGCGGCGTGTCCGTGGTCCTGCTCGACCAGCACGCCGACGTGGAGGACACCTGTTCGGTGTCGGTGGACCACCGGCACGGCGGCACGCTGGCGATCAACCACCTGCTCGCCGAGGGACACCGTGAGCTGGCGATGATCACGGGCCCGCTGTCCATCGCGCAGTGCCGGCAGCGCCTGGACGGGGCGCGCGACGCGCTCGTGGCGGCCGGGCGGGACCCCGAGGGGCTGCGGGTCATCGAGGTGAACGCGATGAACGTGGTCTCCGGCCGCGACGCCGGAGAGCGGGTGCTGGCCGGGACGCGCAGGCCGGACGCGGTGTTCTGCGCCAACGACCTGCTTGCGCTCGGCGTGCTCCAGGTGATGGTCCGCGCGGGTGTGCGCGTGCCCGGAGAACTCGCTATCGTCGGGTACGACGACATCGACTTCGCGGCGGCCGCCGCAGTGCCCCTGACCTCCGTGCGCCAGCCGAGCCGGCTGCTCGGTCGACGCGCGGCCGAACTGGTGCTGGGCGAGACCCAGTCACCGCAGGAGCACGTCCATCATCACGTGGTGTTCTCTCCCGAACTTGTGGTCCGGGAATCCAGCAGGCGCTTCCGCTGAGCGCCTACTCGAAGCCGCGCATGATCTGCGGCTCGTAGCCGTCCTCGCGGTCGGCGTCCCAGACCAGGCTCTGCTGCGGCAGCTGCGGCTGGCCCTCGTTGTCGTCCTCGCCCCAGTTCCAGCTCCAGGCGCGAGGGCTGTCGTCGATGTCCAGACGTCCCATCGGTGTCACTCCCCAGGTCTCATGTCGTCGGGTTCCTTCACGGTCTCCACTTCGTTGTGGTCTACATCACTGTGCACGAGCGCTTCCCTGGACTCAACCAAGTTTAGGGATCTTCGTCGTGGTTTATAGGGGTTCTCTAGAAGGTTAGCCATGCCTAACCTCCCTTGGGGTGACAGATCCGCCGTTTTACCGGATCTTGGTGTAACGGGCGTCGCCAGATGTATCGAATCCCCAGGTCACGGGGTTACGTGCGGCGGTGCGTCCACGCCATTGGGGCCCTCGCCCGGTCGGCGACCGATCCGGGGGCCCGTTCCGGGCCGCGAGTAAGGGTCGCTGCGGCGATCGGACCGGTCCGCCGGCTCCGCGCGGCCCCGGTAGGGTCGCCGTCGGGGGAACCGAGACGTCCGATCATACAGGCAGTTCCCCGTTTCTCACCTGGGGGAATGTCATGTCCGTGCTGGTGGATCTCGCCGACGAGCTGTTCGAGCGGCAGCTGGATCGATTCCCGCTGAGCGCCAGCCTGATGGGCCTGCCCGGCCACGACCACCGGCTCACCGACTACAGCCGGGCCGCCGACCAGCGGTTCGCCGCCGCCATCGAGGCGGTGGCGGCCCGGGCCCGGGCCGTGCCGGAGGAGGGCCTGAGCGACGCCGACCGGATCACCCGGCGGATCATCGAGCACGAGACCGGGAAACTGCTCGGGCAGATCGAGGGTCGCTGGATCGAGTTCTCGGTCAGCGGCCTGTTCCTCACCCCGGCGGCCGGGCTGCTGGCCCTGTTGGCCGACGTGCCCGTGACCGAAGGTCTGCCCGAACGACTGGCCGCGCTGCCCGATGCGCTCGCCGCGATCGCCCAGCGACACCGGGAAGGCCTGGCCGACGGGCTCACCCCGGTCGCCCATCTCGTCCGGCAGACGATCGACAACCTGAACGCCCGACTGTCCGGAGTGGACGCTTACGCCCGGTCGGAGGCCTGCCGGCCGGTCGTCGCGTCGGCGGTGGCCCCGGCCATCGCGGCGTACCGGGACTTCCTGGCCACCGAGCTGATGCCGCATGGCCGGGACGCCGAGCACGGCGGCGTCTGCTGGCTGCCCGGAGGCGAACGCCGCTACGCCGAGGCCGTGCGCGCGCATACCACCACGTCCCTGACGCCCGACGAGCTGCACCGGATCGGGCTCGACGTGATCGCCGGGCTGGCCGACGAGTACGTCCCGCTCGGCCGGTCGGTGTTCGGCACCGACGACCTGTCCGAGATCTTCCGCCGGCTGCGGGAGGACCCAGCCCTGCGGTGGTCCGACGCCGAGGAGATGATCGCCGCCGCCGACGCCACCGTGCGCCGGGCCGAGGCCGTCGCCCCGGCCTGGTTCCACCGGCTGCCGTCCGTCGCCTGCCAGGTGCTGCCCTATCCCCCGGGCACCCCGGCTTCGACGCCGCCGGCCTACCGGCACGGCACCCTCGACGGCTCCCGCCCCGGCACCTACTACGTCAACACCGCCGTGCCGCACGAGGCCGCCCGGCACAAGACCGAGGTCACGTCGTTCCATGAAGGCGTGCCCGGGCACCACTTCGAGGTCACGCGGGCCGAGTCCCGCGACTGGCTGCCGATGCTGCGCCGGACCGCCTCCGTCACCGCGTACCGCGAGGGCTGGGCCCTCTACAGCGAGCGCCTGGCCGACGAGATGGGGCTCTACTCCACCGACCTGGACCGTCTCGGCATGCTGATGATGGACTCCACCCGCGCCGGCCGCCTGGTCGTGGACACCGGCCTGCACGCGCACGGCTGGTCCCGCCAGCAGGCCATCGACTACCTGCTGGCCAACACCCCGATGGCCCCGCACCACGTTGTGTCCGAAGTGGACCGTTACCTCGCCGTCCCCGGGCAGGCGCTGGCGTACATGGTGGGGCGCCTGGAGTTCCAGCGGCTGCGCCGGCTGGCCGAGTCGACGCTGGGCGATCGCTTCGACATCCGCGACTTCCACGAGGCCGTGCTGGCCGAGGGCCCGGTGCCGATGTCGCTGCTGGCCGACATCGTCACCGGGTGGCTCTCCTAGTCGGCCACGAGCACGGCGCCCCGCAGGCCGACGCCGCGTTCCTGTTGGCGGCGGACGAGCCAGCGGCCGGGGGCGATGCCGCTGCCGCCGTGCTCGGGGTGCACCAGGTAGGCGGGTGCGGTGTTATCGACGACGGCGATGGCCAGGCCGGTGGCGTCGCGGAAACCGTTGGTCCAGTGGCAGGTGCCGACGTCGGCGACGAGGGTGTGCGGGTTGTTGCCGCCCTCGCCGCGGACGAGTTCGACGCCGCTGGGCGGCACCGGCTGCCAGCGGCCGGACCCCCACAGGAGGATCGCGCCGAGCATGTCCAGCGGGATGACGATGAGGTCGCCCTGGGCCTGGAGGCCGTCCACGACCGGGACGGCGACCTCGCGTTCCAGGTGGTCCAGCACGTCGAGGCCGGACCAGCTGAGCAGTTCTGCCAGATTCATGGTGATCACCTTGGGAGAGAAGGGGTTCAGGTGCGGCGTAGCAGCCGCGAGTACTGGGCGCCGGTCAGGCCGTAGGACCAGCCGGCGGCGTCGACGGGGTCGGACAGCCAGGGCGGGACCCGCAGCCCGTACCAGCGGCGGGTGCCGTCCCGTTCGACGGAGCCGTTGACGGCCAACAGGATTCTGTTCCGATCCGACCAGTCTTCGTAGAGGCGCAGTTCGCTGCCGTGGTTGCCGGGGTCCGGCGCCTGCGCGAGCAGCTTCAGGCCGGCTTGTTCGATGTAGGTCGGCCAGCCCAGGTTCTCGATGGCGCAGCGGCGGATCTCGATGTTGCGCTCGGCCGCGATCGCCTCGACGGTCGGGTTCCGCACCGCCCAGGCCGGCACTCTCGTGCCGTGCCAGCAGTGCACCGACCAGCCGTCCGGGAACACCACCGCCGGGCCGGCGCGATCGTGCAGCCGCAACTGGTTGTCCACGGTCTCGGTCCGGATCGCCAGCGGTCGTTCGGAAATCACGCAGCGGCCGTCGCGGGGCCACCACCAGCCGCAGGACCGGGCGATCGTCGCCCACAGCTCCAACTGCTCGATGTGCCTGCGCGCGAAGGGAACACCGCAGACCTGGTGGAACACCTGGTAGTACGCCACCCAGTCGGCGTCCTGCTGGCCGTACCAGTGCAGGCCGTAGCCGGCCGTGAGCTCCTCGCGTATCCGGTAGGCCACCGCCCGGCGCACCGACTCGCCCAGCCTCTTGCGCACCGCATTGTCCACAAGGGACACCTCGTAACGCGTCAGCGGACCATCGAGCCGTTGGCGCATAAGGGAAACGAGACTGGCCAGCCGGCTCTCCAGCGGCCATGGCCCGTCGGACCGCAGCAGGACCGGCGACGGTTCGAGCACATCACCGATCGCGCCCGGCGACGGGATCCACACGAACTCCGGCGGCGGCTCGCCCAGCAGCGCATACAGCCCGGTGATGGCTTCCTCGGCGGCCGACCGGTCCGCGCCGGCCGTGCTCAGCCCATGAGCGAGCCAATCCGACCGCATCTGGGCGATGTCGGACCACACGGTATTGACGGGGATGCGGCGGAACTCACGCCGCGGGTGGCGACTCAACGCGCCTGGGCGAACACGCCCTTTCCATCAGACATGGCACGATCATGACATCACCCCGGATCTCGCGCAAGTGGGTCGGGCGGTCTCTCCCCGGGGACCGCCCGACCGGTTGTCAGGCCGCGAATTCCGTTGTCGGGCCGACCATGTTCGGCGGGCCGGCGGGCCACACGGCGCCCGGGCCGGGGCCGTGCGGGCCGACCTTGATCTTCACCGGGCGGGGGCCGTTGCCGCAGTAGAAGTCGTCGTCGAAGGCGGCCGTGCCGGCGATGCCGGCGCCGGCGGGGGCGATTCCGGTTGCGGTGGCTTGGAATCCGGGCTGCCAGCCGCCGGTCGGGTCGGAGGGCAGCACGGTGACCGCGCCGCTCTTGGACACGTAGGCGACGAAGTTGCCGGCGGGACCGGTGGCGGCGGCGAGCCGGGCTCCGGCCGGCGCGTCGCCGGCGGCCGGGTGCGGAACCGGCGTCCCGGGCGCGGCCGGACGCACCTCGTACACCCGGCCGTCGAGGCCGGTGTAGAAGAGCAGGAGCGTGTCCGGGGTGGCGTCGGACTTCGGCGTCACGGCGATGGGTTCGCCGGGTGTCGCCACGCCCGTGGCCGACAGCACGGCGTCGGACAGCGCGCCGGTCGGGCTCACCCACAGGACGTGCAGCGCGCCGTCGACGTCGATGGCGGCCAGCATGGTCCGCCCGTCGGTGAGAGTGGCCATCGCGAAATCGCCGCCGGGCGGGGCCCACGGCACGATGATCTTGGCCGGCGGTGGCTTCGGACCCGTTGTGCCGCAGGGGTCGATGACCTCCATGAACAACGTGAAGCCCGGCTGCCCCCCGATGGCCAGCCGGAGCTTCCCGTCGGCCGCGGCGGCGACCAGCTTCGCGCCCCTGGGCGCGGCGCCGGGGTCGGTGACCGGGACCGTACCCTGGGTCGGGCAGGTCTTCAGGACCGTGCCGTCGTTGCCGACGGTGAACGCGGACAGGCCGCCGGCCGTGCGGACGGCGGTGATCGGGGCGCCCGGCGGCGCGATCTTCTGGCTCCCGACCGGAATCGTGGTGGCGCCGTTGTCGGAGTCGACGAACGCGGTCACGGTGCCGTTCTGGTCGACGAAATACGCCGACGCCGCCGACGGCACGGCCGCACCGCTGTTCGAGGACAGACCGACCAGCAGGCACAACACCGCCACCACCGCCGCGGACCAGCGACGCGGCCAGGTCTTCCCCATCGTTCCCCCTTCGGCTCCAACCATGTTCGTGGCGGCGCGAAGTCTGTCACCATGCTCTGGACGTCATCTGGACGTCGCCGCCTCGGGGGAGGTCGATCATGGCCGACGCCGCGCCGGACACCCTCGCCGTCCGGCTGCTCGGGCCGCCCCGCGCCACTCTCGACGGCCACGAGCTGCCGTTGGGCTCGCCCCGGCAGCGGGCCCTGTTCGCGGTGCTGGCCATGCGGGCCAACGAGGTCGTGTACACCGAGGAGCTGATCGACTCGGTGTGGGGCGAGCAGCTGCCCGGCGGCCCGACCGGCGGCGTGCACACCTACGTCGCCCGCCTGCGCCGTGTGCTGGAACCCGGGCGCACCAGGCGTTCTCCCGGCCGGATCCTGGAATCGCACCGCGCCGGCTACCGGTTGAACATGCCGGCCGACGGTGTCGACGTCGTGCAGTTCGAGCGGCGCCGTGAGCGCGGCCGCCGGGCCTGGCGGGACGGCGACCTCGGCGCGGCCGAGTCGGCCTTCACGGCGGCGTTGGCCCTGTTCGACGGCATGGTGCTGGGCGGGGTGCCCGGGCCGTTCGCCGAGAGCCAGCGCGACCAGCTCACCGAGCAGCGGCTGGCAGTGGTCGAGGATCGGATCGATGTGCTGCTGGCCCAGCTCCGGCCGGTCGAGGCCGGCGACGAGTTGGTGACGTTGACCCGGGATCACCCGCTGCGCGAGCGGCCGTGGGCCCAGCTGATGCTGGCCCTGTACCGGCAGGGCCGGCAGGCCGACGCGCTGTCGGCGTTCGACCGGGCGCGGGCGATCTGCGCCGAGGAGCTGGGGCTGGATCCGAGCCCGGTGCTGGCCGAGCTGCGCCAACGCATCGTGGTCGGCGATCCGGCGCTGCTCGCACCGCCCGCCGCGAGCCGACTCCCGGTGCGCTGCACGCTGCCCCGGGACAGCGAGGATTTCACCGGCCGGCGCCGGGAAGCCGCCGCCATTCGGGCGCTGGCCGGCCGCCGGCTGGTGTGTGTGCTCGACGGCATGGCCGGCGTGGGCAAGACGACCCTGGCCGTGCGGCTGGCCCACGGCCTGCGCGAACGCTATCCCGACGCCCAGCTCTACCTCGACCTGCACGGCTACGCCAGCGGCACGCGGCCGCTGGATCCGGCCGCCGCGCTGGACAAGTTGTTGCGGGTGCTGGATGTTCCGGCCGCCGAGATCCCGGCCGAGCTCGACGACCGGGCCGCGCTGTGGCGGGCCCGGCTGGCCGAGCGCAAGGCGCTGGTGGTGCTGGACAACGCCGTCGACGCGGCCCAGGTCCGCCCGCTGCTGCCCGGCTCGCCCGACGCCTTGGCCCTGGTCACCTCCCGGCGACGGTTGTCCGGTTTGGACGGCGCCGAGTTCGTCACGCTGGACGTCCTGCCCCGCACGGACGCGGTCACCCTGTTCGGCGCGATCGCCGGCCCTTCGAGACCGGCGGCCGAACCCGACGTGACGGAGAAAGTCGTCACGCTGTGCGGTTTCCTGCCGCTGGCGGTGCAGATCGCGGCGGCGAAGCTCCGGCACCGGCCGTCGTGGTCGGTGAGCCACCTGCTCGCCCGTCTCGACGACGAGCGGCATCGGCTGTCCGAGCTGACCGCCGACGACCGCAGCGTCGCCGCCGCCTTCGCGCTGTCCTACCGCTCGCTTCAGCCGCAGTGCCAACGGGTTTTCCGCCTGCTGAGCCTGTTTCCCGGCCCGGAGTTCGCCCTGCCGGCGGCGTCCGCGCTGGCCGGCCTGGACCGGCGGGACACCGACCTCGCGCTCCAGAACCTGCTCGACGCCCACCTGCTCGACGAGCCGCAGCCGGACCGCTTCCGTCTGCACGACCTGCTCGCGGTGTTCTCCGCTCGCCAGTGCCAGGACGAGGACAGCGACGGCGATCGCCGGGCCGCGCGCACCCGTCTGTTCGAGCATTATCTGTACACAGTGGACAGTGCCGACAACTTCCTTCGCCCGCAACGCATCGACCGCGTTCCCGGGCCGGTCGCCCCACGCCACGCCGACCGGGATCAAGCGCTGGACTGGCTGGACGCCGAGCGGGGCAATCTCGTGCCGATCGTCCGCGCCGCCGCCGAGCACGGTTTTCCCCGCCATGCCTGGCAGACCGCCCGCTTCCTGTGGGGGTTCTACGAGACCAGGGGCCATTGGGCCGACTGGACCGCCACCCACGAGCTCGCCCTGGGCTGCGCCCGCCAGGACGGCGACCTGCTGGCCGAGGCCCGGCTGCTGGTCGGACTGGGGGCCGTCGAACACCATTGCGGCCGCTATGACCGTGCTGTGGAGCGGTATCTGGCCGCCCTGCCGCTCATGCGGGAAGCCGGTTTCCCGGCCGGCGTCGCCGGCGTGCTGAACAATCTCGGGGCCAGCCACCGCCGGGCCGGCCGGCTCGACGACGCCATCGCCTGCCACGAGCAGTCCCTGACGATCTTCGGCGAGACCGGTGACCAGCGCGGGATCGCCTTCGTGCTGGCCAATCTCGGTGAGCTGTACGTGGATGCCGGACGGTTGACCGAGAGCGCCGACTGCCTGCACCGGGCCCTGGCGATGTTCCGGGAGTCCGGATCCCGGCGGCTGGAGGGCGCGGTGCTGGGGACCCTGGCCCGTGGCCACCTGGCCCAGAACCACGTGGACGAGGCCCTGGTCTACGGCGCCGACGCCCTGGCCGCCGCCCGCGACACCGGCGACCGCAACGGCGAGGCCGTCGGCCTGGACTGCCTGGGCCGCATCCACCATCGCGCCGGCCGGACCGCGGATGCCTTGCGGCACTGGCGGGACGCCCTCGTCATCGCCGAGGACATCGGCTCCCCCTTGGTCGAGGAGTTGCGGGCCCGGCTCGCCTGAGGCGTGTCATCGCACGTACAGAAGGAATTCAGACCGGTTGGGCCTACTGGCTCCGGCTCATGCGGAACCGACCGGAAGCAGGACACATATGCGCTTTCGACCACGCACGCTCATCGCGGTGCTCACGGTCGCCATCGCGGCCGCGCTGCTGGGCACCGCCCCGGCCGCCACGGCCGGCCAGGTGGGGCATCCCCACCAGCACGGGCGCAACGACGTCTACATCATGGACGACGACAGCCCGCTCGACACCGGCGACACCCCCAGCCCCGGCGACATCTACCACAGCCCCGACATCTGGGTCTGCGACACTCCGGTGATCTGTCCGTCGCCCGGCGTGAATCCCATTGCCGGGCAGGACAACTACGTCGTCGTGCAGCTGCACGAGTACGGCCCCGGACCGGTGACCGGCAAGCTCAACCTGTACTACACCAACCCGAGCGGCGGCACGATCTGGCCGATCGACTGGATCCAGTTCAACTCCGCCGCGCTGACCGTGCCTGGCGGCGGCATGCTCGTGGAGCTGAAGTGGCCCAAGGTGCCCGGGCCGGGGCACTTCTGCCTGCTGGCCCGCTGGGTCTCCGCCGCCGATCCGATGACCGATCCCGAGACGCCCGACACCGCGTTCAACACCCGGTGGAACAACAACATCGCCTGGCACAACGTGGACATCGTGTCGCTGTTGGTGGGCAAGCCGGACACCCGCCAGTTCCGGCTCGGCAATCCGCTGGACGGCGTGTCCCGCAGCAGCCTGGTGATCACCGCCCCGGACAAGCCGTTCGTCGGGCCCGGCGACCTGACCGTCGACCTCGGCCCGACGCTGTACGAACGCTGGAAAGCCAACGGTGCGGCCGGATCCGGCATCGAGCAGTCCGGCCCGACCCAGCTGCGCATCGTCGACCCCAGGAAGGCCTCGATCGACAACCTCGCCCTCGATCCGGGCGAGCACGCCACCGTCACCCTCACGTTCCTGGCCGAACAACCCGGGGCGTCGACGGTCGTGGTCGACCAGTTCGATCCCAACTACGGCGATCTCGGCGGCGTCCGCTACGACATCACCGTCACCTGACGCTCACGCCAGGGGTGCGGTCGCGACGACCGCACCCCTGGACGTGTTTACGCCGGGTCAGTGAGCACGCTGGTCGCTTCGGGTGAATCCGGTGGGCCGACCGGCAACACGGTCGTGCCCGCCGCCGATGAGGGGATGCGCGATTCGTCCCCTTAGACCAGTACGGCGACTCGATCCGGACGCCGTGGCGGCGCGTGGACCGGGAAGGAGAACGATGTCGGTCGTCCAGGTGATGAGCCTGACCGTCACCCAGGTTGACGTGCTCTACGTGTCGCAGCAGATCAAACGCGATCTCGGGGCCATGCAGGCGAGCTATCCCAGCATCGTCGACTGGAAGCGGATCAACGAGCTCGACCTGTCGTTCAGCACCTTCCTGATCAACGACGCCGTGACCACCATCGGACTGTCCATAGCGGACCCGCAGCAGGGAAACCTGGTGTACCACGAGCTGCGCTACGCCATCTCCTACACCGGCGACGGCGGCCGGGTGGGGCTGGGCGGCCGCGCCATCACGCCGGTGGCGGTGCCGGCCAGCGCCCGGCTCACCGCCTGGGTGCACTGGAGCCAGCGGATGCGCAACCTGCCGCTGGACAAGCAGCGCCAGATCATCCAGGGCACCCGGTGGGGCCTGCCGCGCCCGCCGGGCCAGCCCGGCGGTTTCGTCGGCCGGTACACCGGCGGGCAGCACACGGCGTACAGCACGTACGCCTCCGGGCCACTGGTGGCCGAGGCTGAGGAGTTCAGGCGGATGAGCCGATGACCACCCTGACCCTGGACGTGGCGCTGGCCGGGCGCGGCCCGATGTCGATGGCGCTGCCGGCGCGGGACGTGATCTCCACCAACCTGGTGGTCTCCGAGACCGATGCCAGCCTGCCCACGCTGACCTCGGTGGAGCGGATCAACGGGCGGATCAGCGACTTCGGCATCGTGCTGAGCGACCGGGGCCAGCTCGACCAGCTGGCCCGCGTGGTCAACGTGCACTATCTGAGCACGCCGCCGGCCAACTGGGTCGACACCACCGTGGCGCTGTCCGGGCGCCTGGTCGACAACGAGCCGGACTGGCAGGCCCTGCAAGCGGTTCGGGCGGTGCGCGCGCCCACCCTGCACGCCGCCGACTCGCTGCTGCGCGCCGCGTCCAGCGGCGACCGGCTGGCCCGGCGGCCGGTGGAGACCAAGCTCGTCGACTCGATCACCAGTGCCGTGCGCGCCGAGAAGCCGCTCTGGCAGCGCAACGGGGCCAAGATCGCCCTCTACATCGGCAAGACCCTGCTCGATCTGATCATCACCCAGCTGATCGGCGTGCCGCTGGTGGACATCCTCCGCCACGCGGTCGCCGGGATCGGACCGGTCGCCTGACCATGTTCAACGCCAACAAGTCCGCGATCCAGACCCTGGGCTTCCGGCTGCGCGGCGCCGAACCGGTCGCCCCGGCCGAGCTGCGCGAGGCGATCCGCCGGCAGCTGGACGGCATCCCGATCGAGGCGTCCGCGATCGGCACCACGCTGAAGGTGCCGCTCCCGTCCGGCGGCACGGCCGAGGTGGTGCTCGTCGCCGTGTCGGCGCCGGGCCAGGTCGGCAAGGCGACGGTCATCGAGGTCGACGACATCGCGTCGCCGGCCGCGTCGCCGTCGCAGGTGCCGAGCGCGATCAGCGAGGACCTGAAGCACTACCTGTCCGCCGCCTACATCGCGTCCTGCCGGGACACCAAGGGCATCGAGCAGGCGGAGCGGCGGCTCGGGCGACTGCACGGGGTGCCGGTGACCGACGTGCTCGGCGACGTGGTCACCCGGCTGCGTGGCGACGACTGGTTCCGGGCGTGGGCGGCCAAGCACTACGGAAAGTCCACTGTGGACACACTGCGGGCGGTGCGGGAGAGCACCTCGCTGATCCTGCTGCACGGCGACCCGGGCACCGGCAAGTCGGCGCTGATGCACGGCATCGCGCCGGCCTGCGCCCGCGCGCTCGGGCAGGACACCTTGTTCGTGCAGCTCAACGAAAGGCTGCGCGGACAGGGCATCCAGGGCCGCGCCGGCAGCGAGCTGGTCAACGTCATCGAGACGATCTACCAGGTCGCCGCCCGGCACGGGCTGCCGACCATCGTGTTCCTCGACGAGGCCGACGCCGTGGCCAGCTCCCGCGGCACCGACGACATCGGCTCCGGCGCCCAGGAGAACGTCGCCATCGTGGACGGCCTGATCGTGGCGCTCGACCGGGCCAGCATGCGGTCCGGCGCAAGGCTGGCCTTCGTGATGGCCACCAACCTGGTGGACCGGATCGACCCGGCGGTGCTGCGGCGGGCCGCGGTGTACGAGTTCGACCGGCCGACCGAGGCCGCTCGGCTACGGATCCTCACCGACCTGCTGGGCGACGTGTTCGCCGAGTCGTCACTGCGCCGCGTGCACAAGGCCCTGGGTCGGCCGCAGCGCCCCCTGACTGCGGCCGACATCGTGAACCAGGTGGTGACCCGGGCCGTGCGCGAGGCCGTCGTGCGGGACCAGCCGGTGTCGCTCGACCGCTTGGTGGAGTTGGCCGAGGCAGCCGTCGCCAGCTCGCCCGTGCGGTCCTAGTTGCCCACGCCGCGCGAGGGAGCCCCCTGATAACTCGTGGACGTCCCCGCCCCGTCCACCTATGCTGGCCGTCGACTGAGATCGACTTCTGCCCGGTGATGGAGCCGGCGTGGGGTGCGTGTCCCTACCTCATGCCACTTGTGGACGGTTCCCGGCGATGACCGCGGGTCGGTGAATCCGGACGCCGACGACCCCGTTGCGGTCGCGCCCCGCTTGGCCGCGACGGGACACGTCCATGCCTTCCTACCGCTGCCTGCTCCGCACCCCTGGCGCCGCCGCGTTCTTCTTCTCCGCCGCCCTCGGCCGCGTCGGCATCGCCATGACCAGCCTCGGCCTGGTCTGGCTGGTGCATTCCCGCACCGACTCGTACACCACCGCCGGCCTCGTCACCGCCGGCTTCGCCATCGCCGAGGCCGTGGCCGGCCCCCAACTCGCCCGCCTGACCGACCGCTTCGGCCAGACCCGCGTGCTCCCCTTCGGCGTCTTGGCCCACGCCCTGGCCATCGCCACTCTGGTGACTCTGGTCGCCTTCCGCGCCCCCGACTGGCTCCTGACTTCCGCCGGCGTACTGGCCGGTGGCACCATCCCTCAACTCGGGGCCCTCTCCGCCGCCCGCTGGACCTTCCTCCTGCGCGACTCCCTCCCCTCTGCCTTCGCCTTGGAGGCCTTGGCCAACGAGCTGGCCTTCCTCGCCGGCCCCGCCCTCGTCAGCCTCCTCGGGTCCCTCGGCCACCCCTACGCCGGCGCCCTCTCGGCCGTCACCCTCGTCATCCTCGGCGGCCTGGTCTTCGCCGCCCAACGCCGCACCGCCCCTCCCCCTTCCTCGCCCCGCCTCGCCGGCCAGCGCCGCATTTCCGCTGCCCGTTCCTCTCCGTCCCTGCTACGGCCCAGTTTCGCGCTCCTTGCCGGCGTCAATCTGGCGCTGGGCGGGTTCTTCGGCTCGATGCCGCTCGCCCTCACCGCTTTTGTCCCCGCGCACAGCTCGGCCCTGCTGCTGGTCTCCAGCGCCGCCAGTCTTCTCGCCGGCTGGCTCTACGGCCTCCGCCGCTGGCGCTGGTCCCCCGGGGTCCAGCTGGCCTTCGCCGCCGCGCTCCTGCTGCTCGGCTCCGTGCCGCCCCTCTTCGCCCTTTCCCCTTCGGCGCTGGCCTTTTCCGTCCCGATCACCGGCTTCGCCGTCCCCCTGATCATCGTTCTCAGCTCGGTGCTCACCTCGGCCACCGTCCCCCGCGCCGTGCTCACCCAGGCCTTCGTCTGGCTCGGCTCTGCCAGCGCCGCCGGCTCCGCCGCCGCGTCCGCGCTCACCGGCTGGGCCGTGGACGCCTGGGGCCCCACCGCCGGCTTCCCCGTCGCCACCCTCTCGGCCTTGCTCCTGGTTTGTCTGGCCGGCCTCGGCCTCCGTCCTACTTCTCCCCCGACCGGGCCGCCAGCACCTCGATCCCGGCCAACACCAGATCGATAGCCGCCCCGAACCGGGCATCCGGCGACCCGGATCCCAGCAGCGGCCCCAAAGCCAACAACGCGGGGAAGCGATCGGCTGGCAAGGCAGCCATGTACTCCCCCAACTGCCGGGTGCGTTCGAGGATCTGGGCTTCGGAGAACTCCCCGCTGCGGATGGCGTCGGTCTCGACGGCGTAGGCGGTGCAGTAGAGGCTGAGGACGTCGAAGGCGACGGCGACGTGGGCGTCGGACAGACCCGAAGCGCGGAGTAGTTCCAGGAACACCTCAGCCTGCACAAAGGAAGCCTCGCCGGTGGGGACGATGGTGGCGAGGGCGACGCGGGCGATGCCGTTGTGGGCGGTGAGGGCCCGCACGGTGGCGAAGCACAGCTCACGGAGTTGTTCCGCCCAGCGCCCTGCCTCGACGACCGGGTGCGGGACCTGGGAGAGGACCCGTTCCACGAGCAGCTCCTGGAGCTCCTCCTTGTTGCTGACGTGGGCGTAGAGCGACGCCGCGCCGGTGCCGAGCTCGGTGGCGATGCGCCGCATGCTGAGGGCGGCCATGCCTTCCCGGTCGAGGATCTCGAGGGCGGTGTCGACGATCAGCTCGCGGCTGAGCTGCTGGCGCACGGGCTTGCGCCAAGGGGGTTCCGGAAGTGACACGAGACCACTCTAGTTGACACGAACAGCGTTCGCAGCTACAAACAGTGTACTCCATAACGAACGACGTTCGAAGGTCCAAGAGGGGGAGCGACGATGACGGTGTTGGTGGTGGGAGGCGGCTTGTCGGGGCTGTCGACGGCGATGTTCCTGGCCCTGCACGGGGCCCCGCCGGTGCTGATCGAGAGGCACCCGACGACCTCGGTGCACCCGAAGGCCAGGGGGCAGTTTCCGCACGTCATGGAGGCGCTGCGGGTGGCGGGGGTGGCGGAGCGGGTGACGGCGGCCTCGCCGCCGGACGGGCGGTTCCGGATCATCAGGGCGGTGAGCCTGAAGGGCCGCCTGCTGGAAGAGATCATGATCACGAACCCGGACTTCACCGCGCTCTCGCCGGCGGGGTGGGCGGGGCTGAGCCAGGAGCGGATGGAGCCGATCCTGGCCGACCGGGCCCGGGAGCTGGGGGCGGACCTGCGGTTCAGCACGGAGCTGCTGTCGTTGGCGCAGCACGAGAACGGCGTCACCGCACGGATCAAGGACCTCGAAACCGGTGAGGTGGAAGACAAGGAGTTCGACCACGTCGTCGCGGCGGACGGGCATCGCAGCCCGATCCGGCGGCAGCTGGGCATCGAGCTGGTGGGCCGGGGCTCGCTCGGGCGCGGGGTGGGCGCGCTGTTCGAGGCGGACCTGGACCTCGAACACGACGAATTCCTCTGCTACCTGGTCAATCCGGAACTGCCGGGCGGCGCCGGCGTGCTGGTCGGCACGGACGAGCCAGGCCGGTACGCGGTGGGCGTGGCGGACACCGGCGAGCCGGTCGACTGGGTGCGGGTCATCCGCACGGCGACGGGCATCCCGGACCTGGAGCCGAAGGTGATGACCCTGCCGGACAGCAGCTCGGAGACGGTGCACGGGGTGGCCGAGCGCTTCAGCGATGGCCGGATCCACCTGGTCGGGGACGCGGCCCGGCTGATGCCTCCGACGGGCGCCTTCGGCGGCAACACGGCGATCATGGACGGCTTCAGCCTGGCCTGGAAGCTGGCCATGGTCACGAAGAACCAGGCCGGGCCGGGGCTGCTGGCCAGTCACGACCCGGAGCGGCGGCCCTACTCCAAGATCCTGGCCGACCAGCAGTTCCTGCTGTTCACCCAGCGCGGCCGGCCGGGCCCGGTGGACGACCCGACGCTGCCGGAGCCGGTGGAGCCGGTGAGCGCCCTGTTCTTCGGCTACCGGCAGCTCGGCGGGGCGATCATCGCCGAGCCGGGCGACACGGGCGAGTTGTGGGAGGACCCCACGAAGCCGACCGGGAGGCCGGGGGTGCGAGCGCCGTATGTCAAGCTGCGCAACGGATCGACGACCGACCTGCTGGGCCGTGGCTTCGTTCTCCTGACCGGCAACCCAGCCTACAAAAGCACCAAGCTGCCGGTCGAGGTGCACGTGATCGACGAGCCGGAGTTCTGCCACAAGTACGGCATCACGCCCGAGGGGGCGACGCTGGTCCGGCCGGATTTCGTGATCGCCTGGCGCAGCAGGGGATTCGGCCCCGAGGAGCTGGAAAAGGCCTGGCACACGGTGCTTGACTGCTAGCCATGACGCGACGTGTGCCCCGCTGGCGGGAACTGCGGCCCCTGTTGCAGCCACGCGGCCTGGAGCTGGATCCCGTCAAGCGGGCGCACACGCTGCACGACCTGCGCCGAGCCGCCCGCGGCAGAGTGCCGAAGGCGGTGTTCGACTACGTGGAGGGTGGCGCGGACGAGGAGATCAGCCTGCGGCGCAACCGATCCGCGTTCGAACGGGTCGAGTTCAGCCCGCAGGTCCTGGTCGGCGGCGACGCCGACACCACAACAACGATCCTCGGCCGGCCGGCGGCTCTCCCGCTGATCCTCGCCCCGACCGGCTACACCCGGATGATGCACCACGTCGGCGAGCCGGCAGTGGCGAGCGCGGCAACGGAAGCCGGCATCCCGTACACACTGTCCACAATGGGCACGACCGCGCCGGAAGACCTGCGGGGCGACAACCTCTGGTTCCAGCTCTACGTCTGGCGGGACCGGGGATTCACCCTGGACCTGATCGAACGGGCCCGAACGGCCGGCTTCACGGCGTTGGTGCTGACGGTGGACACGCCGGTCCCGGGCAACCGGGTCCGGGACGTCCGCAACGGCCTGACGCTGCCGCCCCGGCTGAGCCTGCGGACCTTCGTCGACGGCGCGACCAAACCCCGCTGGTGGTGGAACATGCTCACCACCGAGCCGCTGCGCTTCGCCTCGATCGACGGCGACGGCTCGATGGCCCCCTCCGACGTCGGCGCGAAGATGTTCGACCGGAACCTCACCTGGGCGGATCTGGCCTGGCTGCGCGAGGTCTGGGCCGGCCCGCTGGTGGTCAAGGGCATCCAGAGCGTCCGGGACGCGCACAAGGCGGCCGAGTCGGGCGCCGACGCCCTGGTGCTGTCCAACCACGGCGGCCGGCAGCTGGACCGCGGCCCGGCCCCGCTGGAGCTGGTGCCGGCGGTGGCCGACGCGGTCGGCGACCGGATCGAGGTGTACGTCGACGGGGGCGTCAGAACCGGCGCGGACATCGCGGCGGCCGTCGGCCTTGGCGCGAAAGCGTGCCTGATCGGGCGGCCCTACCTGTACGGGCTGATGGCCGGCGGCCGGCCTGGGGTGGCCAAGGCGATCGCCATCCTGCACGAGGAGCTGACCCGCACGATGCGGCTGGTCGGGGCGGCCACAATCAAGGACCTCAACCGGTCCCTTGTACGACTACGGTGAAAGGCGTGCTGATCGACGACCTGCTCAAGGTGCTGCCGCCGGATCGTGTGGTGACTGACCCGGACGTGCTCGGCAGTTACGCCCACGACGAGGCGGAATGGGCCCCGCACACGCTGCCGGCGGCGATGGTGCGACCACGCGGCGCGCAGGACGTGCAAGCGGTGGTCCGACAGTGCGTCAAGCACAAGGCGCCGCTGGTCACGCGGGGCGCGGGCACCGGACTGTCGGGCGGGGCGAACGCGGTCGAGGGCTGCGTGCTGCTGGCGATGGACCAGCTGAACGCGATCAAGGAGATCGATCCGGTCGAGCGGCTGGCGGTGGTCGAGCCGGGCGTGGTCAACGACGACCTGCGGGCGGCCTGCGCCGAGCAGAACCTCTGGTACCCACCGGATCCGGCCAGTTCGCCGTGGTCGACGATCGGCGGCAACACGGCCACCAACGCCGGCGGCGTGTGCTGCGTGAAGTACGGCGTGACCCGCGACTACGTGCTGGGCATGGAGGTCGTGACCGGCACGGGCGAGATCGTCCGGCTGGGCCGCCGCACGCACAAGGGCGTCGCCGGCTACGACCTGACCGGGCTGATGGTCGGCTCCGAGGGCACGCTGGGCGTGATCACCGAGATCACCGTGCGGCTGCGGACAAAGCGGGCCCCGGAGCGCACGGTGGCCGGCTACTTCGACTCGATCGTCGCCGCCGGCGAGGCCGCGGCGGCGGTGGCGGCGGCCGGGGTGGTGCCCTCGGCGCTGGAGCTGGTCGACCGACACTGCCTGCGCGCGGTGGACGCGTGGAAGAACATGGGCCTGTCGGCCGAGGCGGACGTGGTGCTGCTGGGCCGCACCGACACGGCCGGCGAGGACGAGGCGGCGGCCATCCTGGCCTGTTTCGAGCAGGCCGGCGCGACCTGGGCCGCGATGTCCACCGACCAGGAGGAGGCCGACGCCCTGTTCTCGGCCCGCCGGCTGGCCTACCCGGCGCTGGAGCGCCTGGGGCCGGTGCTGACCGAGGACATCTGCGTGCCCACCAACAAGATCGCCGAGATGCTGGGCCGGATCGAGGCCACGGCCGAGCGGCACGACATCCTCATCGCCAACCTGGCCCACGTGGGCGACGGCAACCTGCATCCGCTGCTGATCACGCCGCTGGCCGACGAGGGCGCGCGGCGCCGGGCCGAGGCGGCGTTCACCGACATCATCAACGACGCGCTGGCGCTGGGTGGCACCGTGACCGCCGAGCACGGGGTGGGCCTGCTCAAGCGGGACGGGCTGGTCAAGGAGCTCAGCCCGGCGGTGCTGGACATGCACCGGGCGGTGAAGAACGCGCTCGATCCGCACGGAATCCTCAACCCAGGGAAGGTCTTCGCCTCGTGACCGGATCCGTGGCGAGGTCGCCGACGGCATCCACCGCTTCCTGTCCGTCCCCTCCGCGACCGCGCCCGACGGCGCGCCGCGCGAGCTGGCCACGGCGATGAACACGGCCTGGGTGCGGTTCGCCGAGACCGGCGACCCCGGTTGGGAAACCGGGGTCACCAAGGCCTTCGGCTAGATCAACGGCCGGGGGCCGGCGTCGACTGCGGCGGCGACCACGTGGTCGGCGGGTGGGCCGGCGTGGACTGCGGCGCGGACACGGTGGTCTGCGGGGCGGACTTCGTGGTCTCGGTCGGCGACGAGGTCGGCTGCGGGTACTTGGTGGTCACCGTGGTCTGCGGGGCCGACTTCGTCGTCTCGGTCGGCGACGAGGTCGGCGGGATGACCGTGGTCGGGATCGGCGACGTGGTGACGGTCGAGGTCACCGGGACGGGCTTGGAGGTCGTGGTCGGCGCCGGCGTGCCGCCTGCGGCCGAGGTCGCCGCCATGGCGACCGTGCCGGCCCCCAACACGCTGACGGCGACCGCCGTCGCGACGATGGTCCGGCGGGACCGCAGCACAGCGGGGATACGCATGAGGTGTCCTCTCGATGATCGGGTCTGACACCACTTCCATGCGGCCCGCGCCGGATCTGTTGCACCGACGGCGAAAAATGTTCAGCGCGAGGTGGTCGTCACCGAGTTCGTGGTCATCGGCGGGGTGCTCACCTGCGAATGCTTGGTGGTGCTCGTCGGCTCCGGCGATGTGGCCACCGGCGGCGACGTGACCTGCGGCGACGTGGTCACGGGGGCGGCCGGCGGCAGCTGCGTCGGCTGCGTCCCGCCGCGTTGCAGCAGCACCAGACTGACCACGACCACCGCCAGCACGGCGGCGGCGGTCAGGATCGGGGCGTAGCGGCGGATCGGGCGGCGGGCCTGCGCCCGGGCGCGGATCGCCGGCCCGGACAGGTGGGAGTGCACCCGGTCGGCGCGGGCCGCCAGCAGCCGCCGCAGCTCGTCCTCCTCGTCACTCATTACCCCTCCACGCACGCTCCGACTTCCCCAGGACAGCCCGCAGCGCCGCCAAACCCCGGCTCACGTGGGCCCGCACCGAAGCCTCGCGGACCCCCAGCAGCACGGCGATCTCCGCATCGGTGAGATCCTCGTAATAACGCAGCACCACCGCCGCCCGTTGCTGTCGGGGCAGTTTCCGCAGCTCAGCGGCCAGACGCTGATCGGGCTCGGACCAGCCCAGCTCGACCTGGCCCTCGGGGACCTCGGCCGTCGGCCGGATGTGCCGGGTGCTCCAGCGCCGCCGCCACGACAGGAACTCGTTGGTCACGGCCCGCCGCACGTAGGCGTAGCGGGACCCCTCCAGGGTCTCCCAGCGGGGGTAGACCCGGATCAGCACCTCCTGCACCAGGTCCTCGGCCTCGCCCTGGCCACCGGACAGCAGCGTGGCGTAGCGGACCAGCGCCTGCTGGTGGGAGTGCACGAAGTCATCGAAGGACTGGTCCATCGCCCGGCTAGACGCGCGACCCCGGGCAGGAGTTGCTCACAGACACGCCTCGCTTGCGCTCGGCGCGCCTGCGATCACATGCGCAGTGCTCGATGGTTCGCTCGCAAGCTCGCTCACAGCTCGTCCATCGCCTTGTAGATCCGCTTCTCGGACACCGGGTACGCGGTGCCCAGGGTCTGGGCGAAATAGCTGACCCGCAGCTCCTGGATCATCCAGCCGATGGTCCGCAGCGGCTTCTCCACCGGCTCGCCCGGCGGCACCGCGGCCAGCAGCGCCCGGTACTCGGCGGTGATCTCGGCGATCTCCTCGGTGCGCTGGATGTCGCGCTGGGGGTTCTCCGGCAGCTTGTCCAGCCGGCGTTGGATCGCCTTGAGATAGCGCTCCACGTCCGGCAGCCGCTGGTAGCCGGTCTCGGCGGCGAAATCGGCGTGCACGAGGGCCTTGAGCTGGGCCCGGATGTCGGCGACCGAGACGTCCGGGGCGAACTTGGCCGCCGCCAGCTGCCGCTCGGCGGCGTGGGCCTCGTTGAGCACCCGGCGGACCCGGTTGACCACGTCCAGGACCGTCTCGTTCAGGTCCTGTCGGGCCCGGACCAGCAGCTTCTCGAAGCCGGCCTGGTCGTACGCCGGCCCGCCGCCGTCGGCGACGAGCTTGTCGACCGCGGTGGCGACGCAGTCGGCCAGCAGGGCCGGCACGCCGCCGTGCGGATTGCGGCTCAGCGTCAGCTTCGCGTCGTTGCTCAGGCTGCGGACGATCAGCTTCACCGGGGACGGCAGCTGGAGCAGCAGCAGGCGCCGCGTGCCCAGCACCATGGCCGCCCGCTGTTGGGCGGCGCTGTCCAGCAGCTTCACGTCCACGTGGTCGCCGCGGTCGACCAGCGACGGGTAGGTGGTCACCTCGTAGCCGGTGACGGCCTGCCGGTGCGTGCGCGGCAGCGTGCCGAAGTCCCAGGTCTTGAGGCCGGTGCGCTCGATGTCGTTGGGGGCGGCCGACAACGCGGCCCGCATGGTGGCCCGCAGGTTCTCCTTGATGGCCGCCAGGTCCTTGCCCGCGGCCAGGGTCTGGTCCCGCTCGTCGACCACGTGGAAGGTGGTCTTGAGGTGCTCGGGCACCTGGTCCAGCTGCCAGGCCTCGCGCGGGATGGTCACGCCGGACAGGGTGCGCAGCTCGCGCTCCACCGACTCCAGCACGTGCTGGTCGTTCGGGCCCAGCCGATCGACCACGGCCTTGGCGAAGGTCGGGGCGGGCACGAAGTTGCGGCGGATCTGCTTGGGCAGCGACTTGATCAGCGCGGTCACCAGTTCCAGCCGCAGGCCGGGGATCTGCCAGGCCAGGCCGTCCCCGTCGACCTCGCCCAGCACCGGCAGCGGCACCCGCACGGTGACGCCGTCGTCGCGGCGGCCCGGCTCGAACCGGTAGGTCAGCGGCAGCTGCACGCCGCCCTGGGTCCAGTGGTCCGGGTAGTCGGCCTCGGTGATGCCGCCGGCGCTGTCGTTGACCAGCATCTCGGGATCGAAGGTCAGCAGGTCCGGCTGCTCGCGGCGGGTCTTCTTCCACCACGTGTCGAAGTGCCGCACCGACACCACTTCGGCGCCGACCCGCTTGTCGTAGAAGTCGAACAGGGTCTCGTCGTCGACCTTGATGTCGCGGCGGCGGACCCGGTCCTCCAGCTTCTCCACGTCGTCGAGCAGCTTGCGGTTGTGGTGGAAGAACTGGTGGTTCGTGCGCCACTCGCCGTCCACCAGGGCGTGCCGGATGAACAGCTCCCGGCTCACCTCGGGGTCGATGCGGCCGTAGTTGACCCGGCGCGCGGCCACGATCGGCAGGCCGTACAGGGTGACCTTCTCGGTGGCGATCACCGCGCCCTGCTTGGCTTCCCAGTGCGGCTCGCTGTAGTTGCGCTTGACCAGGTGCGCGCCCAGCTTCTCGGCCCACTCCGGCTCGATCTTGGCCACGGTCCGGGCCCACAGCCGGGAGGTCTCCACGAGTTCGGCGGCCATCACCCACTGCGGCTGCTGCCGGGACAGCGCCGAGCCCGGGAAGATCGCGAACTTCGCGCCGCGGGCCCCGAGATATTCGCTGGGCCCCTTGCGGGGCACGCCCTTGGTGATGACGTCCTTCATGCCGAGGTGGGACAGCAGGCCGGCCAGCAGGGACAGGTGGATGCCCCTGGTGTCGATCTCGCCGCCGTTGACCGAGACGCCCTGGCCCTTCACCACCTGGCGCAGCTGGGCGTAGATGTCCTGCCACTCGCGCACGCGCAGGTAGTTGAGGAACTCGGCCCGGCACATCTTGCGGAACTGGTTGGAGGACAGCTCCTTCTGCTGCTCCCGCAGGTAGTTCCAGAGGTTGAGGAAGCCGATGAAGTCGCTGTCGGGGTCGCGGAACCGGGCATGCTGCTGCTGGGCCTGCTCCTGCTGGTCGGTGGGGCGCTCGCGCGGGTCCTGAATGGACAGTGCGGCGGCGATCACCATGACCTCGCGCACGCAGCCGTTCTCCTCGGCCGCCACGACCATCCGGGCCAGCCGCGGGTCGACCGGCAGCTGGGAGAGGCGCCGGCCGATCGGCGTCAGCTTGTCCTTGTCGAGCGCGCCGAGCTCCTGGAGCAGGCCGATGCCGTCGTTGATGTTGCGGCGGTCCGGCGGGTCGATGAACGGGAACGCGGAGATGTCGCCCAGGCCGGCGGCGATCATCTGGAGGATGACCGAGGCCAGGTTGGTGCGCAGGATCTCGGCGTCGGTGAACTCCGGGCGGCTTTCGAAGTCCTCCTCGGAGTACAGCCGGACGCAGATGCCCTCGGAAACCCGGCCGCACCGGCCTTTGCGCTGGTTGGCCGAGGCCTGGGAGATCGGCTCGATCGGCAGCCGCTGGACCTTGAGACGGTGGCTGTAGCGGGAGATGCGGGCGTTGCCCGGGTCGATCACGTACTTGATGCCGGGCACGGTCAGCGAGGTCTCGGCGACGTTGGTGGACAACACGATGCGCCGGCCGGTGTGCCGCTGGAACACCCGGTGCTGCTCGCCGAAGGACAGTCTGGCGTACAGCGGCAGGATCTCGGTGTTCCGTAGGTCCTGTTTGGACAGTGCGTCGGCGGTGTCGCGGATCTCCCGCTCGCCGGACAGGAACACCAGGATGTCGCCGGGGCCCTCGGCCTGGAGCTCGTCCACCGCGTCGAGAATGGCCTGCACCTGGTCGCGGTCCGGGTCGGCGTCCGGGTCATCAGGGTCGATGATCGGGCGGTAGCGGGTCTCCACCGGGTAGGTGCGGCCGGAGACCTCGACGATCGGGGCGTCGCCGAAGTGCCGGGAGAAGCGCTCCGGGTCGATGGTGGCCGAGGTGATGATCACCTTGAGGTCGGGGCGGCGCGGCAGCAGCTGCTTGAGGTAGCCGAGGATGAAGTCGATGTTGAGGCTGCGCTCGTGGGCCTCGTCGATGATCAGCGTGTCGTAGCGGGACAGCAGCCGGTCGCTCTGGATCTCGGCCAGCAGGATGCCGTCGGTCATCAGCTTGACCAGCGTGTCCTCGCCGACCTGGTCGGTGAACCGGACCTTGTAGCCGACCACCTTGCCCAGCTCGGTGCGCAGCTCCTCGGCCACCCGCTCGGCCACCGTGCGGGCGGCCAGCCGGCGGGGCTGGGTGTGGCCGATCACACCGCGCAGGCCCCGGCCCAGCTCCAGGCAGATCTTGGGCAGCTGGGTGGTCTTGCCGGAGCCGGTCTCGCCGGCCACGATCACCACCTGGTTGTCCCGGATCACGTCGAGGATGTCCTGGCGGCGCTGGCTGACCGGCAGCTCCTCCGGGTAGCTGACGCGCGGCACCGCCGCCACCCGGGCGGCCAGCCGGGCCTGCGCGGCCAGCACCTCGTCGTCGATCCGCTCCAGCGCGGCGCGGCGTTTGGCCTCGTCACGGAGCTTGCGCGCGCCGTCGATGCGCCGACGCAGCCGATGCTCGTCGCGCAGCATCAGCTGGGGCAGGTCGATATGGGCAGCAGTCACCGGTGGCGATCCCAGATTGGTTCTCGTGTTTCGATCTCTCAGCGTAGCCACTCGCGGTTCGGGCACGCGCGTGGATTTCTTCCCCTCCCAGTCTAGGTGACCGGCGGGCCTGCCATGATCTGTCGGTGCCGCATCCCGACAGCACGCTGCTCCGCTCGCTGAACACGGCCATCGACGACGGCCTGCTCGCCGCGCTCGGCGAGGCCCGCCGCGTGTCGCTGGTGCACTTCCCCGACACATCCTCGCCCGGGGACCCCGCCCGCTGGCTCGGCCTGCGCATCGCGCTGCGGCGGCTGGGCGTGCGCGTGGCCTACCAGTGTCTGCCCGAGACCCTGTCGGCCGAGGCCGTGCAGGCCGGTGAGGGTCCGCTGCTGCTGTCCTGCCCGGTCGACGCCGCCGTGCTGGCCTCGGTCGACGTGCCCGTGGTGCCGCTGTTCGACCTCAAGATGCCGCCGCTGCCGCTGGCCCTGGGGGCGTTACCGCGGCTCGGCGCCGTGGACGTCGAAGTGCTCTGGCACGTGGACGGCCGGGCCCTGTCGTGGAGCTCCCCCGACCCCGGCCACAACCCCAAGCACGTCGTCGCCGCCCGAGCGCATGCCGAGCTCCGCTCGCGAGCCGCCCGCGACCCCGAGTTCGCCCGGCGCACCTGGCGGGCCCTGTCCGCGACCTTCGTGCCGCTGGCCAAGGCCCAGGTCCAGCACGCCCTCACCGTGCTCGGCGGCGGGCAGGTGCTCGTCACCGACGACCTGGACGCGCACCTGCTGGCCCTGCTGGCCGGCATCCCCCACGTCGTGCTCGGCGACCTGCCCGGCGGCGTGTCGGACAGCTCCCTCGTCCGCACCGCCCCCGACACCGACACCGCCGGCTCGCTTGCCCTGGAGCTGCTCTAGGTTCGGGCCACCAGGTCGAAGGCCGCCTCCGACCAGCGGGGGAAGTCGAAGCGGAAGCCGGCGTCCTGGAGCCGTCCCGGCACCACGCGCCGGCTCTTGAGCAGCAGTTCGGTGTCCGTACGCAGTGCGAACGCCCCGAGCTCGGCCATCCACCGGGTCGCCGGCAGCCCCGCCGGGACGCCGCAGGCCGCTCGCATCGTGGCCATGAATTCCTTGTGCGGCAACGGGTTCGGGGCCGCCAGGTTGACCGGGCCGTCGAGGTCCTCGCGTTCGAGCAGGAACAGCACGGCCCGGGCGAAGTCCTGCTCGTGGATCCAGGAGACGTGCTGCCGGCCGCCCGCCACCGCGCCGCCCAGGCCGTAGCGGGCCATCCTGCGCAGCACGTCGAACGCCCCGCCCCGGTCCGGGCTCATCACGATCGCCGTCCGCAGCGCCACCTTGCGGGTTGCCGGCGTGGCGGCCCTTTCCTGCGTCTGCTCCCATTTCCTGGCGATGCGGACGCTGTACTCCCAGTATCGCGGCACGCCCGGCTCGCCGCCGCCGATCACCCCGCCGGCCTCGTCGTTGGCCCGGTCGACGCTGTGGGCGTAGATCGTCGCCGTGCTCATCTGCAGCCACACCCTCGGCGGCCGCTCCGCCCGCCCGATCGCCTCCCCCACCACTCGGGTGGAGTCGATCCGGGAGTCCATCATCTCCCTGAGGTTCCCGGCCGTGTATCGGCAGCTCACGCTGCGTCCGGCCAGGTTCACCACCGCGTCCGCCCCGTCCAGCTCCCGGGCCCACGGCCCCAGGCTCCGGCCGTCCCACCGGACGCCTCCCCCGCCCCGGCTCAGCACCACCACCTCGTGCCCCGCCGCCCTGAGCTCACGGCTCAGCATCCTGCCGACATGGCCCGTCCCCCCGGGCAGCACAATCTTCACGAACCCAGACTACTCTAGTTGCAACTAGAACAGTCAGGGTTTTCATTCAGCCTGCCCGATCCCACCGAGCCTCGCGGACGGCGGTGACGGCGTCGCCGACGCGACCGTCAGCAACGGCTGAAAGTCGGCCGTTCTTCACTGTTGATTTTCTGGCGGCCGGACATCGCCCCGTGGAGGAATCCTCGACGGTAGCGTCGTTTTCCGTTCGTAACCCCTGCACGAACGGAAAACACCCATGCGAGCAAACACTCTTCGGCGCATCGGCGTCGCCATGGCCGCCGGCACCGCCATTGTGCTGATGGCCGCGCCGGCCGACGCGGCGCCGGCCACCGCGACGCCGACAGCGCCGGTCAGCCACCAGCAGGTGGCGGGCGCGCAAGCGGGCACGGCCGGCCTGAAGGACGGCTTCATCCAGGCGCACGCCAACATGTTGGGCCGGACGCTGGCGGGGCACGCGGCGCAGGCGACGATCCACCCGTCGGCCGGGACGGCGTTCCTCGACAAGGGCAACAACCAGGGGGCGTTCGCGGCCCAGAGCGTGACGACGGCGCTGCACCCGACCAACAGCGGCACCACGATCTACACGCCGACGCTGTTCCCGGCGGGCGGCTCGTGCATCGAGGTGACCACGGTCTACACGACCTCGGTGCAGGCGGTCGAGGCGTGGGACTGGTGCAACCACATCGACTTCGAGGCGTCGGTGCCGATCAACGCGTCGTTCGTGTCCAAGTACACCAGCGGCGGGGCGTACACGACGGAGATCCTCAAGACCGGCGCGAACACCTGGGTCGCCTATCTCTACAACTACTCGACCAAGGCGTACGACACGCTCTACACCTCGTCGGGCAACACACAGGTCGGCACCACGACGGGATGGGACGTCAACGAACTGTACTCCAGCGTTCAGAGCAACGGGCAGAGCTACGCCTGCACCGACATGGCCGGCAAGACGTTCTCGGCCAACAACATCCAGGTGAACCTGGGCGGCACCTGGACGGCGGCCTCGGCCAGCAACTCCGACACCCGCTACGACACGGGCAACGCGTCCTTCGACTGCCCCAGCCGCAGCTACCAGATGATCAGCCCGTACAGCCACTGGCAGGTCGTCGGCTGATCCGGCCCGGCCCGGCGCGACCCGTAAAACCGCAGGACACAGGGCGTGCCGGGCCGGCACAATACGGGGGAGATGAGCAGCAGACCTCGCGCGATCGCCACCGCCACGGTGGCCATCTGCGACCGCGGTCGGTACGACGCCGGGCACGGCCCGGTGCGGATCACCGTCGACGCCGCCAAGACCCGACTTCATACGCCGGACGAGCCCCTGGCCCTGCCCTCGCCGGGGGAAGCGCTCCCCCGGATCGACGTGACCGACGAGTCGACCCTGCAAGCCACCCGCCGCCTCGGCGGCGATGTCGCGGCGCTGGTGTTCGCCTCGGCCCGCAATCCCGGCGGCGGCTTCCTCAACGGGGCGCAGGCGCAGGAGGAGAGCATCGCCCGTGGCTCGGCGCTGTACCCGTATCTGTTGGCGGCCAAGGACTTCTACGCCCATCACCGGGCCGACCCCGACCTGGCCTACAGCGACCGGGTGATCTACTCCCCCGACGTCCCGGTGTTCCGCGACGACCGGGGCGACTTGCTCGACGCCCCGTACCACGTCTCGTTCCTGACGGCGGCGGCCCCGAACCGCTCGGCGATCCGCGGCAACCAGCCGGACCGGGCCGGCGACATCCCGGCGATCCTGTACCGGCGGGCGGCCCGGGTGTTGCGGGTCGCGGCCGCGCACGGCCACCGGCGGCTGGTGTTGGGGGCCTGGGGCTGCGGGGTGTTCGGCAACGAGCCGGCGGTCGTGGCCGAGGCGTTCAAGGCGGCGATCGACCGGAACCGCTTCTTCGACCACATCGTGTTCGCCGTTCTCGGCGCGCCGACCCTGGCCGTGTTCACCGAAGGGCTCCGATGAACGACATCGCCCGTCTGATCGCCGAGGCCGCGCTGGGCCGCGACCCGGGTCCGCTGGACCGGGCGAAGAGCCTGTCCCACCGGGTTTTCGTCGGCGCGGACGTGGTGGTGAAGCTGATCCACACGGACCGGCATTCCCGGCTGCGGCGGGAGATCGCGCTGGCCCCGCTGCTGCCCGCGGGGATCACGGCCCCGCTGCTGGCCAGCGGTCAGCACGAGGATCTGCGGTACGCGATCTACACCCGGGTCCCCGGCACCGCTCCCGGCCTGCACCTGCCCGACACCGACGCCACCACCGCGCGGAAGCTGGCCGAACAGGCCGTGGCACGGCTCGAACGCCTCCACAACTGGCAACCCGAGTCCACCGAGATCCTGACCGAGGAGCTCGACCACGGCGGCTTCACCGGCCGCGAGCCGTTCCTGGCCGAGATCGAACGCCTGGAGCAGGCCGACCGGGACAAGATCGTCCCGGCCCGGATCGTCAAGGGCCTCAAGGAGATCGCCGACCGCGCCCCGGCACGGGCGGCGGCGGCCGTCCCCGTGCACGCCGACTGCCACTGGGCCAACTGGCTGGCCGACGGCGACACCGTCACCGCCCTGCTGGACTTCGAGTGGGCCCGCCTGGCCGAGCCGTTCGAGGACTGGTTCTTCCTGATCCGCTTCAGCGGCCCGCACATGGCCGCCGTGCTCGACATCGTCACCGAACAGACCGGTCTACCCGCGGACGAGCTCCGCGCCGCCTGCGAGGTCCGCGACGCCAACTACGGGGCCACCGACGTGCGCCTTACCCTCGAAGGCGACCCCGACGCCGGCACCGGCACCCTCGCCGGCCTGGAGGAAATCGTCAACGGCTACTGGTGGTCGAGCAGCAGGGCGTAGACCATCACCCCCGCCCGCAGCCCTCTTCCTCTTCGGTCCCTTGATCATGGCGGCGATGTCATGAAGGGGCCCTTCCTGGCGTTGGGCGAGAGGAACGGTCCCTTGATCTTGAGGGCGGGGCATTGGCGGGAGGCATCGGCCGGTGTGGAGGGGACAGCCGGTGTGGAGGGGACAGCCGGTGTGGAGGGGACAGCCGGTGCGGAGGGATCGGCCGGTGCGGAAGAGGTGGCAGGGCGTGGGAGACGGCTACTGGTGGTCGAGCAGCAGGGCGTAGAGGGTCAACCCCGGTCCGAAGGCCAGCATCACGATCGGCCCGTCCACGGGCAGCAGCCGTTGCAGCACGAGCAGCACGGTGGCCGAGGAGCAGTTGCCGTGCTCGGACAGCACGGCCCGCGAGGCGTCCAGGGCGTCGGAAGGCAGCTCAAGGACGTCTTCGACGGTTTCGAGGATGCGCGGCCCGCCGGGATGCACGGCCCAGCCGGCGACGTGGCGAACGCCGTTGCGGCCGAGGAGGGTGTCCAGGGCCGGCCGCAGGTGCACGGCCAGCACGTCGGGCACCTTGGATGACAGCCCCATCCGAAATCCGAGGTCGGTGACCTCCCAGGTCATGTGGTCGGGGGTCGCGGCGTCGGTGACGGCGACCATGTCGACCACCCGCAGCGAGCCGCCGGGGGTGAGCACGGTGGCGACGGCGGCGTCGCTGAACAGGGCGTGGGCGACGATCTGGTCCCGCGCGATGCCGGCCGGCTGGACGTGCAGCGAGGTCAGCTCCACGTTGAGCAGCACCGCCGGCCGGGAGTGGGCGGCGACGTAGTCGGAGACCGCACCCAAGGCGGGAATCGCGGCGTAGCAGCCCATGTGCCCGAACACCAGTCGCCGCAGGTCGGACGGCATGCCGACATCCAGCGACACGTGCACGTCGACGCCCGGGCTGCCGTACCCGGTGCAGGAGGCGACGGCGAACAGCCCCACCTCCGAGGCGGCCACCCCGGCGTCGGCCAGCGCCGCCGACACCGCCGAGGCCCCCAGCGGCGACGCCTCGGCGGCGTAGCGGCGCATGCGCTGCCCGGTCGACCAGCCGGACACGTCCTCCAGCAGTGGATTCAGCACGGCATGCCGCCGCGCCACCCCCGAGTTGGCGAAGATGCGGGACCCGAAGCCGGGCGAGTCGACGTGTCGCCGGAAGTAGCCGTCCCACAGTTCCCGCTGCGACACGGACGGCGGCAGCGCCCGCCCCATACCGGCGATGCCCACGCCTGCCATAGCGCCTCCTCAGCGACGACGGGTGAAACACGTCACCCCTCCCCCACACTCCCACTTTCCTGGTTCAGTGGCCCATCGACCGCCCGACTGGTTTGATCGTCAGGCACTCGCTGGAAGGAGAGCGGCAATGCGTCCCTGGCCGGGCACCTCCTACCCGCTCGGCGCCTCTTACGACGGCGCCGGCACGAACTTCGCGTTGTTCTCGGAGGTAGCCGAGAGCGTCGACCTGTGCCTGTTCGACGCCGACGGCGCCGAGACCGTGGTGCGGCTGCCGGAGGTGGACGGCTTCGTCTACCACGGCTACCTGCCGGGCATCGGCCCCGGGCAGCGCTACGGCTACCGTGTGCACGGTCCCTACGATCCGGCCAACGGCCTGCGCTGCAACCCGAACAAGCTGCTGATCGACCCGTACGCCAAGGCCGTGGACGGCGCGGTGGACTGGGACGAGTCGCTGTTCGGCTACCGGTTCGACAACCCGGAGGAGCGCAACGACGCCGACTCGGCGGCGCACCTGCCCAAGTCGGTGGTGATCAACCCGTTCTTCGACTGGGCCGACGACCGCCGCCCACGCCGGCCCTACCACGAGACGGTGATCTACGAGGCGCACGTGCGCGGCACCACGATCAACCACCCGTTCATCCCCGAGGACCTGCGCGGCACCTACGCCGGCCTGGCCCACCCGGTGATGATCGAGCACTTCGCCCGGCTGGGGGTGACCGCGGTCGAGCTGATGCCGGTGCACCAGTTCATCGACGACCACCACCTGACCGAGCGCGGCCTGAGCAACTACTGGGGCTACAACACGATCGCCTTCCTGGCCCCGCACAACCGCTACGCGTCGCAGGCCGCGCTGGGCAACCAGGTGCAGGAGTTCAAGGCGATGGTGCGCTCGCTGCACGACGCCGGCATCGAGGTGATCCTCGACGTGGTTTACAACCACACCGCCGAGGGCAACCAGATGGGGCCGACGCTGTCCATGCGCGGCATCGACAACGGGGCGTACTACCGGCTGGTCGACGACGACCCCCAGTACTACATGGACTACACCGGCACCGGGAACTCGCTCAACGCCCGCAACCCGCACACCCTCCAGCTGATCATGGACTCGCTGCGGTACTGGGTGACCGAGATGCACGTGGACGGCTTCCGGTTCGACCTGGCCGCCACCCTGGCCCGCGAGTTCTACGACGTGGACCGGCTGTCGGCGTTCTTCGACATCGTGCAGCAGGACCCGGTGGTCAGCCAGGTCAAGCTGATCGCCGAGCCGTGGGACGTCGGGCCGGGCGGCTACCAGGTCGGCAACTTCCCTCCACTGTGGACGGAATGGAACGGCAAGTACCGGGACACCGTCAGGGACTTCTGGCGGGGCGAGCCGGGCACGCTGGGCGAGTTCGGCTCCCGCATCACCGGCTCCTCCGACCTGTACCAGGACGACGGCCGGCGGCCCTTCGCCTCCATCAACTTCGTCACCGCGCACGACGGCTTCACCCTCAACGACCTGGTCTCCTACAACGACAAGCACAACGAGGCCAACGGCGAGGACGGCAACGACGGGGCCAACGACAACCGGTCCTGGAACTGCGGGGCCGAGGGCCCGACCGACGATCCGCAGATCCTGGCCATCCGGGCCAAGCAGCGGCGCAACTTCATCGCCACCCTGTTCCTGTCCCAGGGCGTGCCGATGCTGTTGCACGGCGACGAGCTGGGCCGCACCCAGTTGGGCAACAACAACGTGTACTGCCAGGACAACGAGACCGCGTGGGTGGACTGGTCGCTGGCCAAGACCAACTCCGACCTGGTCGAGTTCACCGCCCGGATGGCCGCGCTGCGGGCCAAGCACCCGGTGTTCCGGCGGCGCAAGTTCTTCCAGGGCCGGCCGCTGCGCAAGGGCGACGACCGGCGCGACATCGCCTGGTTCAACCCGGACGGCGACGAGATGACCGAGGCCGACTGGGACACCGACTTCGGCCGCGCGGTCGGGGTCTTCCTCAACGGCGACGCCATGGACGAGCTGGACCGGCGGGGCGAGTGGGTCACCGACGACTCGTTCCTGTTGTGCTTCAACGCCTGGCACGAGGTCGTCGACTTCCGGATCCCCGACGGCGAGTACGGCAGCGACTGGCGTGTGGTGGTGGACACCTCGCTGGAGTCCAACGAGGAGCCCGACACCCACCTGGCCGGCGGCTCGACGCTGCCGGTGCCGGCCCGGTCCCTGGTGGTGCTCCAGCGGAGCGCCGAATGATCCCCTCCTCCACCTACCGCGTGCAGTTCGGGCCGGGCATGGGTTTCGACCGGGCCAAGCAGGTCGCGACCTACCTGCACCGGCTGGGCGTCGGCGCGCTGTACGCCTCGCCGCTGTTGCAGGCCACGCCCGGCTCCACCCACGGCTACGACGTCACCGACCCGACCTCGACCTCGGCCGGCCTCGGCGGCGCGGTCGCCCGTGAGGTGCTGCAACACCGGCTTCGCGAGCTGGGCATGGGTTTTGTCGTCGACATCGTGCCCAACCACGTGGGCATCTCGATCCCGCAGGCCAACCCGTGGTGGTGGGACGTGCTGCGCCACGGCCGGGAATCCGCGCACGCCGCCAAGTTCGACATCGACTGGTCCCGCGCGCCGATCCTGGTGCCGGTGCTGGGCGACGAGGACGGCTTGGACCAGCTGACCGTCGACGGCGATCACCTCGTCTACTACGAGCACATCTTCCCGATCGCGCCCGGCACCGCCGGCGGCACGCCGCGGGAGGTGCACGACCGCCAGCACTACCGGCTGGCGCACTGGCGGACCGCCAACACCGACCTGAACTACCGGCGGTTCTTCGACATCACCACGCTGGCGGCGGTGCGGGTCGAGGATCCCGAGGTGTTCGAGGCGACGCACCGCGAGGTGCTGAGCTGGGGCGTGGACGGCCTGCGGATCGATCACCCGGACGGGCTTTCCGACCCCGGCGGCTACCTGCGCCGGCTGCGCGAGGCCGCGCCCGAGGCGTGGATCGTGGTGGAGAAGATCCTGGGCGTCGGCGAGTCGCTGCCGGTGTCGTGGCCGGTCGCCGGCACCACCGGCTACGACGCCCTGCGCGAGGTCTGCGGCCTGTTCATCGACCCGAGCGGCGAGCCGCCGAACCCGAGTTCGCTGCAGTTCCTGGAGGACCACTGCAAGGTGGCCGCGGCGCGCACGCTGCTGCGGGCGGAGGTGCGGCGCATCAACGCGTTGCTGCCCTTCGACGACGAGGACACGGTCATCGAGCTGCTGTCCATGTTCCCGGTCTACCGCAGCTATCTGCCGGAGGGCCGGGCCGCGCTGGAGCAGGCGGCCTCGACGAGTCCGCAGGCGGCCGAGATCGCCCGGCTGATGCTGGCCGATCCGCACGGCGAGCTGGCCACCCGCGTGCAGCAGACCTCCGGCATGGTGATGGCCAAGGGCGTCGAGGACACCGCTTTCTACCGCTACAACCGGTTCGTCGCGCTGAACGAGGTCGGCGGCGACCCGTCCCGGTTCGGCGTCTCGCCGGCCGAGTTCCACGCCGCGATGCAGGCCCGCGAGGCCGGGTCGCCGGCGACGATGACGGCACTGTCCACTCACGACACCAAGCGGTCCGAGGACGTCCGGGCCCGGCTGGCCGCGCTGTCCGAGGTGGAGTTCGAGACCGCGTTCGCCCGGTGGACGCAGGCCCGGCCGCTGCCCGAGCGGTCGCTGACCCGGCTGGGCTGGCAGACGCTGGTCGGCACGTACCCGATCAGCGCCGACCGGCTGCGGGAGTACCTGGCCAAGGCGGCCAAGGAGGCCAAGGTCGCCACCTCCTGGGTGGACGGCAATCCCGAGGTGGACAAGGCCATCGCCGCCTGGCCGGACGACGTGTTCGGCGACGCCGGCCTGATGGCCGAGGTGACCGAGCTGGTCGACCGGATCACCCCGGCCGGCTGGTCGAACTCCTTGGGGCAGAAGCTGATGCAGCTGGCCGGCCCGGGCGTGCCGGACGTGTACCAGGGCACCGAGCTGTGGGACTTCTCGCTGGTCGACCCGGACAACCGGCGGCCGGTGGACTTCGAGCAGCGGGCGGCGCTGCTGGCCCGCGTCGACGACGGCTGGCTGCCCGACATCGACGCCTCGGGCGCGGCCAAGCTGCTGGTCACCACCCGGACGCTGCGGCTGCGCCGGGACCGGCCGGAGCTGTTCACCGGCTACCGCCCGGTGCCGGCCCAGGGTCCGGCGGCCGAGCACGTGACGGCCTTCGCCCGCAACGGGGTGGTGGCCGTGTGCACGCGGCTGCCGATCGGCCTGGACAACGCCGGCGGCTGGCGGGACACCGTGCTCCCCCTCCCGGCCGGCGAGTGGACCGACGTGATCACCGGCCGGCCCGTGGCCGCCAATCCCCTGCTGTCCGAGCTGTTGTCCTCCTACCCGGTAGCCTTGGTGGTGCGTTCGTGACCGAATTCTCCGTGTGGGCCCCGAACCGATCCCGCGTTCGGGTCCACAATGGACCTTCCGTGCACGAGATGACGGCCGGCGCGGACGGCTGGTGGCGGGTCGAGGTGCCCGACGCCGCGCCGGACTACGCCTTCCAGCTGGACGAGGAGCCGGACGAGCTGCCGGACCCGCGGTCCCGCTGGCAGCCCGACGGCGTGCACGAGCGCTCACGCCGCTACGACCACGCCGGGTTCCGGTGGACCGACGACGCCTGGACCGGCCGCCAGCTGCCCGGCGGCATCGTTTACGAGCTGCACATCGGCACCTTCACCCCCGAGGGCACCTTCGACGCGGCCATCGGCAGGCTCGACCACCTGGTCGAGCTCGGCGTGGACTTCGTGGAAGTCATGCCCGTCAACGCTTTCGACGGCCCGTACGGCTGGGGCTACGACGGCGTGCTCTGGTACGCCGCCCACGACCCGTACGGCGGCCCCGACGGCTTCAAGCGGTTCGTGGACGCCTGCCACAACCGCGGCCTGGCCGTGCTGCTGGACGTGGTCTACAACCACCTCGGCCCGTCTGGCGCCTACCTCGACCGGTTCGGCCCCTACTTCGCCGGCGAGACCATCTGGGGCCCGACGCTCAACCTGGACGGCCCGCAGTCGGACCAGGTCCGCCGCTACGTCGTCGACAACGCCTTGTCCTGGCTGCGTGACTTCCATGTGGACGGCCTGCGGCTGGACGCCGTGCACGCCCTGTCCGACCGCCGGGCGACCCATCTGCTGGAGCAGCTGTCGTCCGAAGTGGACGCGCTCTCCGTCCACTTGCGACGGCCGCTGAGCCTGATCGCCGAGTCGGATCTCAACGACGCCAAGCTGGTCACGCCGCGCGAGGCCGGCGGCTACGGCCTCCAGGCCCAGTGGAGCGACGACCTGCACCACTGTCTGCACGCGACACTGTCCGGCGAGCGCCAGGGCTACTACGGCGATTTCGGTTCCCTGCAAGCGCTTGCGCACACGTTGACCGGCGTGTTCTTCCATGCCGGCACCTGGTCGTCGTTCCGCGACCGCCACCACGGCCGCCCGGTGAACACGCTGACCACGCCCGGCCACCGGTTCCTTGGCTACCTCCAGAACCACGACCAGATCGGCAACCGGGCCACCGGCGACCGGCTGTCCGACACGGTGTCGCCGGGCCTGCTGGCCTGCGGGGCGGCCATCGTGCTGTGCTCGCCGTACACGCCGATGATCTTCATGGGCGAGGAGTGGGCGGCGTCCACGCCGTGGCAGTTCTTCGCCTCGTTCCCGGACCCGAAGCTGGCCGACGCGGTGCGCACCGGCCGTCGCAAGGAGTTCGCCGACCACGGCTGGGCCGCCCAGGACGTGCCGGATCCGGTGGACCCGGCCACGTTCGAGCGGTCCAAGCTGCGCTGGGACGAAGCCGGTACCGGCCGGCACGCGCAGATGCTGGCCACCTACCGGGCGCTGATCGCGTTGCGGCGCGGCCGGCCCGAGCTGGCCGACCCCCGCCTGCACGAGTTCACCGTGGACGTCGACGAGGCCAACCGCGTGCTCGTGCTGCACCGCGGCGGCCTGCGCGTGGTGTGCAACCTCGGCGGCAACCACATCGAGGTCGCCGGCACGGTGCTGTTCAGTTCGGCCGAGCCCGGCGGCCCGGAGTCGGTCACCGTGGTCGAGGTGTCAGCCGGCGGTTGACTTGATGCGCCGCCGGTCGGCCGAGATCACCGCGCGGCGCTCGTTCTCGCCCATGCCGCCCCAGATGCCGTAGGGCTCCTGCACCTGGATCGCGTGCCGCAGGCATTCGGCGCGCACCGGGCACGAGTAGCAGATACGCTTGGCGTTGGCCTCCCGCGCCTGCCGCGCGGTGCCGCGCTCGCTGTCCGGATGGAAGAAGACCGCGCTGTTGGCGCCGCGGCAGGAGCCCAGGCGCTGCCAGTCCCAGTTCTCCGAGACCGGGGTGGGCAGCCGGTGCACATCGGTCATAGCGCGCCTCCTCGTGCGAACTCGTCCGCACTCTGGTACCCGTCCCCGACGTGGCCAAACCCTCAGGTTTGGTGATCTCCCCCATCCGGGTACCCCGGCGCCGTGGACGAAGTGAGATTCGGCCCGGAACTGCTGGACCGGCTGCTCAAGCACCTGGTCACGGCCGTTCCGGGCTGTGACGGAGCCGGGGTGAGCACGTGCTCACGGAGCTTGCGCGCGATCGGCGTTGCCGCTGAGCACGACGTCGAGCAGTGGCAAAGCGGCGAGGGACCGGTGGTGGCCGCCGCGTCCGGCGAGGAGACGCTGGTCCGGGCCATGCCCGACGGGGTGACTTGGGTCACCGCGGTGCCGGGCAGCTGGACCGAGGAGGGGCCGTCGGTGCTGTCGGTCTACACCGACCACGAGCCCAAGGAGGACGACCTCCGGGTCATCGACCAGGTCGAGCCGCTGCTGGCCACCGCGACCGCCGTGATCGAGTTCTGCGCCGACGAGGTGCTGCGGGCCGACCAGATGGTGGAGATGGTGCAGAACCGGCGGCTCATCGAGCAGGCCAAGGGGCTGCTGATCGGGGCCCAGCGCTGCGACGCCGCGGCGGCGTTCCGCACGCTGGTGCGGTCCAGCCAGCACTTCAACGTCAAGCTGCGGGACCTGTCGGCCGCGCTGGTGGAGGTGGTCGGCGGGACGCCGGTCGCCGACCAGGAGCCCGGTGTCGGGCCGGTGACCGCGCCCCCGGAGCCGGCCATGCGGGCCGCGAGGATGACCTGGCAGGCGCTCGGTTGATCAACGCGACCCGGACTCGTGCGCTACGGTTGGATCCGCAGTGGTTGAGCAACCAGCCGCCGCGTTCGAGTCGGTGCCATGTCCCGACAGGTGCCCCTTCCCACTCCACGTGAGGAACTGTGACCGAGAACAGCAGCAGCAGCGCGCTCCCCATCGAGGTGGTGCTCGACCGGCCGGCTCCCGGCGTGGTCGTGGCCTCCGTCAGCGGGGAGCTGGACATGCTCACCGCGCCCCGCCTGCGGGCCGTCGTGACGGCCGAGCTGGCCGACTGCGCGGTGTTGGTGATCGACCTGGCCGGCGTGTCCTTCCTCGGCTCGGCCGGGCTGGCCGTGCTGGTGGAGGCCTCGCACGAGGCCGAGCGGCAGCAGGTGGAACTACGGGTGGTGGCCACCGGCCGGACCGTGCGGCGGCCGCTGGAGATCACCGGACTCGATGAGGTGTTGACCACGTTTCCCACCCGGGACGACGCGGTCGGCGCGCCCGGCTGAGATCAGGGGGGAACAATGGCCGACGTAGACGTCGACGGCACCGAGGTGACAGTGAGCGAGCACGAGTCCAGCACCAACGACAAGCCTCTGCCCGGGGCCGATGTGGAGGTGCGCATCGCCGCCGCGCCCGTGCACCTGTCGGTGCTGCGCGCGGTGGCGGCGGACCTGGCGATGCGGGCCGATTTCACGCTGGACGCGATCTCCGACCTGAAGATGGCCGTGGACGAGGCGTGCTCCGAGCTGATCTCGCGGTCCGTGCCCGAGGCGGAGCTGGTGTGCCGGTTCACCGTGGAGCAGGAGCAGATCCACTTCTCGGCCGAGGCCCCGACCACCTCGCTCACCCCGCCCAGCCGGGAGAGCTTCGGCTGGCGGGTGCTGACCGCGCTCACCGACGCCGTCAACACCTGGGTCGTGCCCGGCCCCGGGGACAGTCATGTCCTGCGCTTCGATCTGGTGAAGAAGCGATCCGACGCGGTGGCTCTGTGACTGAGCTTGCGAAGGAGCCATTCACCACGGCGGCGTTCTCGGTCGCAGACTCGCCGAGCGCCAGCGAGGTGGGACTGTGACTCGATCTTCTGAGCACGCCACCAACGACTACGCGCACCTGGATCCGCTGCTGCGGGAGCTGGCCGGCCTGGACGCCGACGACCCGCGGCGCACCGAGCTGCGGGACCAGCTGGTGACCGAGTTCCTGCCGGTGGCCCAGCACATCGCGCGGCGCTTCGGGCAGCGCGGCGAGCCGCACGACGACCTCGTGCAGGTCGCCACCGTCGGCCTGATCAGCGCCATCGACCGCTTCGACCCGGAGCGGGGCAGCGACTTCCTGTCCTTCGCCGTGCCCACGATCATGGGCGAGGTGCGCCGGCACTTCCGGGACACCAGCTGGTCGGTGCGGGTGCCGCGGCGGCTCAAGGAGCTGCACCTGGCCATCACCGCCGCCACCAACGAGCTGTCCCAGCACCTCGGCCGCGCGCCGACGCCCAGCGAGCTGGCCACACACCTGGGCATCAGCAAGGACGACGTGTACGAGGGGCTGGAGGCGTCCAACGCCTACCGCAGCTCCTCGCTGGACGAGCTCCTGGTCGGCACCGACAAGTCCGTCTCGCTCGGCGACGCCCTCGGCGACGAGGACCCCGAGCTGCTGGGCGTGGAGAACCGCGAGGCGCTGCAACCGCTTCTGCAGCAGCTGCCGGAGCGGGAGCGCACGATCATCATGCTGCGCTTCTTCGGCAACCTCACCCAGACCCAGATCGCCGACCGCATCGGCATCTCCCAGATGCACGTCTCCCGCCTGCTGGCGCGCACCCTCGTGGAGCTCCGCAAGGGTCTGCTCAACGAATAGCGCCGATCATCAGGTCCCAGAAGCGGTCCACGTCCAGTCCGGTCGCGACCAGGGCGTTGGGCTCGCGGCCGGTGACCCGGTCCAGGTCGACGACGGTGGCGCCGCGGGTGTGCGTGCCGGTGAGCTCGATCTCGACGTTGACCGGGCGGGCGGCGATGATCGTGGGGTCGATGACGGCCGCCACCGCGACCGGGTCGTGCACGGGCGGGCACTCGAAGCCGAAGTAGGCCCGGTAGGAGTCGGCGAAATAGGTCAGCAACTCGTGGCACACCCGGGCCAGCGGCGTGTTGATGTCCCGGATCCGTTGCAGCACTTGAGGTGTGGCCAACGCCCGGTGGGTGACGTCGAGGCCGCACATGGTGATCGGCAGCCCGGAGCGGAAGACGACGTCGGCGGCCTCGGGGTCGGCCAGGATGTTGAACTCGGCCAGCGGCGCCATGTTGCCGCGGCCGGTTGAGCCGCCCATGAGCACGATGCGCTCGATGTTCTCGATGCCTTGGCGCACAAGGGCGGCGACGTTGGTCAGCGGGCCGGTGGCGATGACGGTGGTCGGCTCGCACAGCACATCGGACGCCAGCTGAAAGGCGGTGCGGGGATCGGCGTCGACGGTCGGCGGCGGGAAGTCGGGGCCGTCCAGGCCGCTCTCGCCGTGGATTTCCCCGGCGTACAAGGGATCTTGCGCCAGCGGACGGTCGGCGCCGGCGGCGATGGGCACGTCGGTGATGCCGGCGACGGTGCACATCCGGCGGGCGTTGAGCGTGGTCCGGGCCAGCGTCTGGTTGCCGGCCACCGTGGTGATCGCCCGCAGGTCGAGGCGGCGCGCGGCCAACAGGATGGCCAACGCGTCGTCATGGCCGGGGTCGCAGTCGAGGATCACCCGTGTGGTCATGCCCCCATGGTCCCAGTCACCGGCCGCCGGTAGATGTTGGCCCGGTACGACACCGCGAATCCCAGGCGCTCGTACAGGGTGAAGGCCTTGGTCGGGCTGGACGTGTTCACGCCCAGCCCGACCGCCTTGCGCCCCAGCCGCGCGTTGGCGGCGATCGCCGTGGACAGCAGCGCGGCGGCCAGCCCGCGCCGGCGGTGGTCCGGATGCACCCCGAGCCACTTCACCCAGCCCTCGCCGGTGTCCTCGGCGTGATCGGTCGACAGCAGGGCCCCGGCCAGCTCGCCGTCTTCGGTCACGGCCACCAGGCACTCGGCCAACGCGAGGCTCGCGGTCGCGGCGTAGTCGTGGCTGTCGCCGAACGCCGCGCGCAGGATCTCCACGCAGGCCGGCAACTCCTCGGCTTTCATGGCACGAACGGCAGTGCCGGCCGGCGGCTGCTCGTCCCCGGTCAGCGGCCGGGACATCCGCGCGTGCTGGCGGTAGAACACGAAGCCGGCGTCCGCCAGGACCCCGATGTACTGCTCCTCGGCCGGCAGCGCGCCGGCCTCGGCCGTCACGTCACCCGGCGCGCGCTCGGCGACCCGCCCCACCAGCAGGTCGATCAGCGTCGCCTGCACCGACGGGCCCTCGCCCGGCCGGGCATAGGCCTCGCAGAACCAGTCCTCCGGCGTGAGATGGCCCCAGCCGACCAGGCGGCCGTCGCCGTCCCGCACCAGCCAGGAGTCGGCCGCCGGGTCGAACCCTGGTCCGGTCAGCGCCGCCGTCACGTCGTCGGCGGTGTAGTCCGGGTAGCCGATCGCGGCGATGTCGCTGGCGTGCACCAGTTCCAGGATCTCTGTGACGTCGGCCAGCGACGGACGCCCGGTCCGGTACCCCTCGGGAAGCATGGGGGCAGTGAATCCCCTGGCCGCGCGCCCGTCCAACCAATAACCCCTTCGGGCAGACCGATCACGGCAACTGCACCCCGCACGAGCCGTCGGCCCGCAGCCGCGCCGCGTCCTGGCCCGGCGGCGCGCCGAACAGCTCGCGGTACTCGCGGCTGCTGGCCATGGACGTCCGCTACTGATAACGATCGGCCAGGTAAGCGTTTGCCACCTGCGCGTCGATCTCCACCGGCACCGGCACCACACAGCTGGTCTCGTCCACCCGACCACGGGCAACGGCCTCAAGACACCGGGCCTGCAAGGCAAAGCCGAGATCCATCGACTCGATGGAGTTGCCCAGCGCCCGCGGGCCGGCGAGGTTGACCATGTGTCCCTTGGCCACCAGGTGGATCCGGCGGCCGTCCGCGAGTTCCAGGGTCGCCAGGTCGTCCTCGCGCTCGCGGACGGCCGCCCCCGGCGTGTCGAGCAGGCCGTCGACGTCGATCTCCACCGGGAAGTGCCCGGCGTTGGCCAGGATCACGCCGTCCCTGAGCAACGGCAGATCCCCGGCGGTGATCACCCCGCTGGCCCCGGTGACGGTGATGATCACGTCCGCTGTGGACAGCGCGGTTTCCCTCGGCGGGGTGTCGAAACCGTCCAGATGGGCCCGCAGCCGGGTGACCGGGTCGGCCTCCACGACGGAGACCTTGGCGTGCGCGCCGCGGAAGTTGTCGGCGACCCCGCGGCCGCACGCGCCGTAGCCGACGACGGTCACCCGCTGGCCGTTGGTGACCCGATTCGTCAGCCGCAGCAACGATTCCAGCACGCTCTGGCCGACCGCGTGCTGGTTCTCGGCGAACTGCTTGATCGGGCTGTCGTTGATCACCAGGATCGGCCGGCGCAGCCGCTCGCGCAGCCGCTCCAGGCGCATCCGGCCCGATGTCGTCTCCTCGGTGCCGCCCCGCAGGCCCGGGTACGGGTCCTCAAGGTACCGGGCGAACAGGTCGCCGCCGTTGTCCAGCAGCAGATCCGGCCGCCTGGCCAGCAATTCCCGTTGGTACCGGCCGTGTTCACCCTCGTCCCGGGTCTGCGCCCCGATCACCGTGACGCCTTCGGACCGGAGCACCTCGACCGCCGCCGGCTGGGTGCTGTTGAGATTGCCGGTCGCCACCACCTCCGCGCCGCCCTTGCGCAGCGTCGTCAGCAGCGCCACCGTCTTGGCCTCGAGGTGGATCCCGGCGCCGATCGTCACCCCCTCGAACGGCCGCGTGACCGCGAACTCCGCGCCGATCGCCGTCAGCAGCCGGCAGTGCTGTCGCGTCCAGTCGATCCGGGTGGCCGTCGCCATGGGCGGGTCCTCACTGTGGGAGTACTACGTAGTACGTGGCAAGCTAGCACGAACCGTCGAGGGAGCCCACCGTTGCCCAGTCGCAGGTCCGTGACCAGCGTCGATGTCGCCCGCGCGGCCGGCGTCTCGCAGACCACCGTGTCCCTGGTGTTCTCCGGGCGGGCCGCCGGCCGGGTCTCCGACCGCACCCGGGCGCTGGTCGAGTCCACCGCCGCCGCCCTCGGCTACGTGCCCAACGCCCCCGCCCGCGTTCTGCGCGGCGGCCGGCCCCAGGTGCTCGCCCTGGCCGTGCCCGACGTCAGCAATCCCTACTTCGCCCGCGTGCTGCTCGGGGCCGAGCAGGCGGCCCGCTCGGCCGACATGGCCGTGCTGCTGGTCGACACCGGCTCCGACGACGACTGGGCCGGCCGCCTGGTCTCCATGAGCAAGGTCGGCATGTTCGCCGGCGCCGTCGTCTACGCCGAGGCCGCCCCGGTCACCGCCCGCCTGGCCGCCGACCTCGACCACGTCGTCTTCGTCGAATGCCCCGATCCCGCCGGCCGGTCCGCCGTCGACATCGACATCGCCGCCGCGCTGCGCGATGTCGTCGCCCACCTGCACGACCTCGGCCACCGCCGCATCGGCCACGCCCAGGCCGCCGCCCGTCGCCGCACTTTCCAGCTACGGCAACGCTTTCTCACCTCGGAGCTGCGCCGCCACGGCCTCACCCCCGCGCGCTACCGCTCCCCCTTCGACATCGACGAGGCCACCCTGCTGGCCGCCCGCTTCCTGCGCCGCACCGACGTCACCGCCATCTTCTGCGACGACGACATCCTCGTCGCCGCGCTGTATCGGGCCTGTTCCCGGCTGCACGTCGCCATTCCCGGCGACCTCTCCCTGATCGGCTTCAACGACGTCGACCTCGCCCGCTACCTCTCCCCCGAAGCCACCTCCGTCGCCATCCCCGCCGAATCGCTGGGCCGCATGGCCGTCGAGGCCCTGCTGTCCGACATCGCGGGCGAACCGCCCACCAGGGTCACCGCCCCGCTGACCCTCAACGTCCGCGGCTCCACCGGCCCGGCCCCGAACTGACCGGCCGTGTTCCCTGACCGCCAGGAAACGGTTTCCGGCATTCGAGTGAACCGACGCGATCGCAGTCACACGGCCGACGGTTTCTCCGTTGGACCTCCAACGGAGCGCGGCTTCCCGGCACGGCGGGTCGAAACACTTGGGGAGACAACAGTGTCAACCGCAGCGGTGCCATTCGTCCGCAGACGCTATCGCGACCGGCGGAGGGGACTCTCCGCCAACACGTCCCGCAGCGATCCGCTGCTGACCCAGTTCGCCTACCTCAACCAGGACATCTGCTCCATGGCGCCCACCGCCGTCTACTCCGCCGGCCGCGGGGCCGACGCCGGCAACGCCGACACCGTCTGGAACAAGGCCGTCACCCCGGACGGGACCAAGGCATCGTGCTGACCGGCTGTCTGATCATCGTCTGCGGGCTGCCGGGCAGCGGCAAGACCACCCATGCCCGACGGCTCGCGGAGCAGCGGGGTGGCGCTCGGCTGTCTCCCGACGAGTGGATGGACGCGCTGGGCGTGAACCTGTGGGACTCGGCGATGCGCGACCGGGTGGAGAAGCTGCAATGGTCGCTGGCCAAGGACCTGCTCCGGGCCGGCGTGACCGTCATCGTCGAATGGGGAACCTGGAGCCGCGCCGAGCGGGACGCCCTGCGCGTCGAGGCCAGAGAGCTGGGCGCCTCGGTGGAACTGGTCTACCTGAATGTCCCGCTCGATGAGCTGTGCCGGCGCATTCACGGCCGCAACCATGAGGATCCGCCCATCACGCGAGCCGACCTCGAGGCATGGAGCCTCGTCTTCGAACCGCCGGACCAGACGGAGATGCGGCTCTACGACTCGGCCTGACTCGCGTCGGCGAGAATGCCGTCGAGGATGGTGGCGGCCTCCTCGTCGCCGCGGGCGCAGGTGACGAGGGTCTTCCACAGGGCCCAGCCGCGGGCGCGGGCCCAGGTGGCATCGTCGACGGCGAGCCGGCGGCGGAAGGCCGCGCGGGCGGTCGGGGTGAGCAGGGTCCAGGCGATGGCGAGGTCGCAGGAGGGGTCGCCGACGCCGCAGGTGCCGAAGTCGATGACGGCGGACAGGTCGCCGTCCACGAGCAGGAGGTTGCCGGGAGCCATGTCGCCGTGGAACCAGGTCTCCACGCCGTCCCAGGGGGTGTCGAGCGCGGAAGCCCAGATCTCGCGGGCCAGTGGCACGTCGATGTGGCCGTCCAGGGCGGCGAACGCCCGCTGGACAAGGGAATCGAAGGTACGCAGCGTGCCGCCCCGGAACCAGTTGTGCGTGCCCGGTTGGGGACCGTCGGCGGCATCGATGCGCTGGAGGGCAGCCAGGAAGGCGGCCAGGTCCAGCGCGAAGCGAACGGGGTCGGCGATGCGGTCCGGACGGGCGGCCGAGCCGGGGAGCCATCGGTAGACCGACCACGGGAACGGATAGTCGGCGTCGGGCCGGCCCTGGGCCAGCGGGACGGGGACGGGAAGCGGCAGCCGGGGCGCGAGGGCCGGCAGCCAGCGTTGCTCCTTGGCCACGGCCAGGGCGTATTCGGCGGCGCTGGGCAGGCGCACCAGCATCGCCTCCCCGAGGTGGAATGTGAGGTTGTCCCAACCACTTTTGGCCACGGGCCGAATCGGCAGCCCGGCCCACTGCGGGAACTGGTCGGCAATCAGCCGTCGCACCTGCGCGGCGTCGACAGTGATGCGTTGCGGCGGCGGACCAAGGCTCAAGGCGGCATCCTTGCTAGACATGGAAAGCGTGAACGATACGACGCCGCCGCCCCGCATCGAACCGTTTTTCCCGGACAGATGCGGTCAGGCGGCGCTGGACGAGTGCGCGGCGCTGGTGTTGGCCAGCCGGGCCGTGGACTGGCCGGACGTCCCGCAGCACGCGACCGCGGAGATGATCGTCAGACGGATGCGCGATCCGGATCCGGGCGAGGGCGAGCGGCTGCGCTGGGCCGCCTATCTGGACGACCGGCTGGCCGGCTTCCTGCGGCTCATCGTGCCCGAGCAAGGCGCCGAGGGGGCGGTGGAGATCACCGTGCATCCGGACCTTCGCCGTCGCGGCGTCGGCTCCGCGCTGCTGCGCACCGTCCTGCCCGTGCTGCGCGACCGTGGCCGCACCATCATCGAGGGCTGGTGGATCGCCGCCGACGGAGTCGGCGAACGATGGGCCGTGGAGCGGGGATTTCGCCGCACTCACACCACCGTGATCCAGGATCTCGCGCTGCCGCAGGCGGACGTGTCCCGTTGGGCGGCCGGAACCCCGGCCGGCTATCGGACAGTTCAGTGGATCAATCACGCGCCCGAGGACCTGGTCGCGTCCTACGCCACCGCCCGCCGGGCGATCGAGGACGCCCCGCTCGGCGACGCGGTCTTCGAGTCCCCGGCCTGGACCGTCGAGCGCATCCGCCAGATCGAGACGGAACAGGCCGAGTTGGGGGTCGAACAACGCGTTGTCGTCGCGGTGCACGAGGAGTCCGGGACGGTGGCCGGCTTCACCGAACTCGAGCTGTACCCCGCCGACAGACAGGTCGCCAACCAGTACGACACCGCCGTGCTGCCGGCCCATCGCGGTCACGGCCTGGGCCTGCACATCAAGGCGCGCATGGCCTCGTGGCTGCGAGCCGACCATCCCGAGATCACCCGCGTCACCACGTCCACCGGGGCCGAGAACACCCACATGATCAGGCTCAACACCGCGCTCGGCTTCGTCACCTCCCGCACCATGGCCGTGGTGACCGGCGAGCTCGGTCACATCGAGGGCAGCCGCGGGCTCATGAGGGAGAGCCTTGACGACGGGACGGTGTGACCGATGAACGAGACCGAGTGGCTGGCCGAGCGGTTCGAGCGGGAGCGGACGCGACTGCGAGCGGTGGCCTATCGGATGCTGGGGTCGGTGACGGAGGCCGATGACGCGGTGCAGGACGCGTGGCTGCGGCTGAGCCGGGTCGATTCGGGTCAGATCGACAACCTGGCCGGCTGGCTGACCACGGTCGTGGCCCGGGAGTGCCTGCACCAGTTGCGGTCCCGTCGGCACCGCAAGGAAGACCCGTGGGCCACGCACCGGCCGGAGCTGCTCGTGACCGAGGAAGGACCGGAGCAGGAGGCGCTCCTGGCCGATTCGGTGGGCCTCGCGCTGCTGGTGGTGCTGGAGCAGCTCACGCCCGGGGAGCGGTTGGCGTTCGTGCTCCACGACCTGTTCGACGTGTCCTTCGCCGAGATCGCCGACATCATGGGCCGCACTCCCGCCGCCACCCGCCAGCTCGCCAGCCGGGCGCGGCGGCGAGTGCACGGCGCGGAAATCCCACGGCCGGAACCGGATCTGGCTCGCCAGCGCAAGGTCGTCCATGCCTTCTACGCGGCGGCGCGGGCGGCGGATTTCGACGCGCTGGTCAAGGTCCTCGATCCGGAAATCGTGCTGCGAACCGATTTCGGCGGCACGCGGCCGCCGACCGTCGTGCACGGCGCGTCGGCGGTGGCCAAGCAGTCCCGCGCCCCGCAGGGCGGCCAGCTGCGCCCGGTGGTGGTCAACGGCGCGATCGGCGCGCTGATCACCCACGGCGGGCAGCCGTTCTCGGTGATGGTCTTCACCGTGGCCGACGACCGGATCGTCCGCATCGACGTCATCCGCGACACCCCGCGTGTCCGCGCGGTCATGGACCGGACCTAGCGAACGGGGCCCGGCCGCCCGGGCCCCGCCCCCCTCACCAGTACTTGGCCGTGGGCCGCACCTCTACCGCACCACCCATGCGGGCCTGTGGGATACGTGCCGCGATCCCGACCGCGGCCTCCAGGTCCTCGGCCTCGACCACCAGGAACCCGCCCACCGCGCTGGTGGCGTCGCGGAACGGGCCCTCGCTCCGGACGGTCGAGCCGTTCTCGACCCTGACCGTCGTCGCGTCCTTGGGCAGGCCCAGCGGCGGCCCGCCGGCCACGTTCTCCATCGCGCTGACAGCCGCCCAGTCGGCGTAGGCCGCCTTCTTTTCCACCGCCGACACCGACTCCGCCCCGGGTGTGCCCGGCAGGGGATACGTGCCGTGGTGGATCACCAACACGAACTGCATTCCGTCCTCCTCAACAGGTACGTGTACCCATGAGCCCCGTCGCCGCGCCGATGTGACAGCACCGGCTCAGGCGATGCGGATCCGGTGCGCCAAGGCGGTGTAGCGGCGGCCGGTGGAGGGGGTGCGGACGGCCTGCTGGATGGCCCGGCGGGACCCGACCAGGACGACGAGCTTCTTGGCCCGGGTCACCGCGGTGTAGAGCAGGTTGCGTTGCAGCATCATCCAGGCGCTGGTGGTGATGGGGATGACCACGCAGGGGTATTCGCTGCCCTGGGAGCGGTGAATGGTGATGGAGTAGGCGTGCACGAGTTCGTCCAGTTCGCCGAACTCGTAGTCGACGTCCTCGTCCTCGTCGGTGCGGACGGTGAGGGTCTGGTCCTCTATGGACAGTGCGGTGACCACGCCGACGGTGCCGTTGAAGACGCCGGCGACGCCCTTGTCGTAGTTGTTGCGGATCTGGGTGACCTTGTCGCCGACGCGGAAGACGCGGCCGCCGAAGCGGCGTTCGGGCAGGGACGGCTTGGACGGGGTCAAAGCCTCCTGCAACGACACGTTCAGCGCGCCGGCGCCGGCCGGGCCGCGGTGCATGGGGGCCAGCACCTGGATGTCGCGCCGGGGGTCGAGCCCGAACTTGCGGGGAATGCGGTTGGCCACCACGTCGACGGTCAGGGCGGCGACCTCTTCGGTGTCGTCCTGGGCGAACAGGAAGAAGTCGGGCAGGCCGTCGGTCACCGGCTGACGACCGGAGTTGATCAGGTGCGCGTTGGTGACGACGCCGGACTGCTGGGCCTGGCGGAAGATCTGGGTCAGCCGGACCCGGGGCACGGGCTCGGCGGCCAGCAGGTCCCGCAGCACCTCGCCGGCCCCGACACTGGGCAACTGGTCGACGTCGCCGACGAGCAGCACATGCGCCCCCGGCGGCACGGCCTTGAGCAACTTGTTGGCCAGCAACAGGTCCAACATGGACACTTCGTCGACGACAAGCAGGTCGACGTCCAGCGGACGGTCCCGGTCGTAGGCGGCGTCGCCGCCGGGCTTGAGCTCCAGCATCCGGTGCACGGTGGCGGCGTCCACCCCGGTCAGCTCGGCCAGCCGCTTGGCCGCCCGGCCGGTGGGGGCGGCCAGCATCACCTTGGCGTTCTTGGCCTTGGCCAGCATCACGATCGACCGCACGGTGAAACTCTTGCCGCAGCCCGGTCCCCCGGTCAGCACCGCCACCTTTTCGGTCAGGGCCAACCGAACGGCCTGCTCCTGCTCGGGCGCCAAGGTCGTGCCGGTGGACCGCTTCAACCAGTCCAGGGCCTTGCCCCAGTCCACGGACGCGAACGAGGGCATACGGTCCACATCGGACCGAAGCAGCCGTGAGAGCTGGTTGGCCAGCGAGATCTCGGCCCGGTGGAAGGGAACCAGGTAGATCGCGGCCGGATCGCCCTCGAAGATCTCCTCCCGGACCACGCCTTCCTCGTCGACCAGTTCCCGCAGGCAGTCGGTGACCAGCGTGCTGGGGACCTCCAGGATCTCCACCGCCTTGGCCACGAGCTCGTCCTGCGGCAGAAAGCAGTTCCCGTCGCCGCTGGCCTCCGACAACGTGAACTGGATGCCGGCCTTGACCCGCTGCGGACTGTCGTGCGGGATGCCGACGGCCTTGGCCAGCGTGTCGGCGGTCTTGAAGCCGATGCCCCACACGTCGGCGGCCAGCTTGTACGGCTCCTCCTTGACCACCCGGATCGAGTCGTCCCGGTAGGTCTTGTAGATCCGCACGCCCAGCGAGGTCGACACGCCGACCTCCTGGAGGAACAGCATGACCTCCTTGATCGCCTTCTGTTCCTCCCACGCGCCGGCGATCAGCTTGGTGCGCTTGGGACCCAGCCCCGGCACCTCGATCAGCCGGCCCACGTCGGTCTCGATGACGTCCAATGCGGTCAGCCCGAAATGCTCGACGATCCGGTCGGCGATCCGCGGCCCGATCCCCTTGACCAGGCCCGATCCCAGGTAGCGCCGGATGCCCTGCACGGTGGCCGGCAGCACGGTGGTGTAGGAGTCGACGTGGAACTGCTTGCCGTACTGGGGATGGCTGCCCCACCGGCCGCGCAGCCGCAGGCTCTCCCCCGGCTGCGCGCCCAGCAGCGCTCCCACCACCGTGAGCAGGTCACCGCCGCCGCGGCCGGTGTCGACCTTGGCGACGGTGTACCCGGTCTCCTCGTTGGCGAAGGTGATCCGCTCCAGCGAGCCCTCGACCACGGCGTAGCCATAGGACTCGCCGGACATCGATCAGGCCCAGCCCGGCATCGGGTAGGCGGCCAGCAGCTCGGCGATCTCGGCCGCGGTGGCGTCGACCACGGACTCGTCGCCGTCGGCGGCCGCGGTCACGACCCGGTCGATCCAGGCCGCCAGCTGCGGCATCTGCTCGACGCCGAGGCCGCGGGTGGTGATGGCGGCCGTGCCCAGGCGGATGCCGGACGGGTCGAACGGCTTGCGCGGGTCGAACGGCACCGTGTTGTAGTTGAGCTCGATGCCGGCCCGGTCCAGCGCCTTGGCCGCCGGCTTGCCGGCGACGTTCTTGGACGTCAGGTCGATCAGCAGCAGGTGGTTGTCGGTGCCGCCGGAGACCAGGTCGAAGCCCCGCTCGGACAGCGCCTCGGCCAGTGCCTTGGCGTTGGCCACGATGTTGTGCGCGTACGTCCGGAAGTCGTCAGTGGCGGCTTCCTTCAGCGCCACCGCGATGCCGGCGGTGGTGTGGTTGTGCGGGCCGCCCTGCAAGCCCGGGAACACCGCCTTGTCCAGCGCGGAGGCGTGCTCGGCGTCGGACATCAGCATCGCGCCGCGCGGGCCGCGCAGCGTCTTGTGCGTGGTCGTGGAGATCACGTTGGCGTGGCCCACCGGCGACGGGTGCGCGCCGCCGGCGATCAAGCCGGCGATGTGCGCGATGTCCGCCGCCAGCACCGCCCCGACCTCGCGGGCGATCTCCGCGAACGCCGGGAAGTCGATCGTGCGCGGGATGGCCGTGCCACCGCAGAAGATCACCTTCGGCCGCTCGGCCCGGGCCAGGTCACGCACCTCGTCCATGTCGACGCGGCCCGTCTCCTTGGTCACGCCGTAGCGCACCGCGTTGAACCACTTGCCGGTCGCCGAGACCGTCCAGCCGTGGGTCAGGTGCCCGCCCGAGGGCAGGCCCATGCCCATGACCGTCTCGCCCGGCTTGAGGAAGGCCAGGTAGATCGCCAGATTGGCCGGCGAGCCCGAGTAGGGCTGCACATTGGCGTGCTCCACCCCGAACACGTCCTTGGCCCGCTGCACGGCCAGCTGCTCGATCGGGTCGATGAACTGCTGGCCCTCGTAGTAGCGCTTGCCGGCGTAGCCCTCGGAATACTTGTTGGTCAGCACCGTGCCGGTCGCCTCCAGCACGGCGGTGGAGACGTAGTTCTCGGAGGCGATGAGCCGGATCTTGTCGTGCTGGCGCTTGGCCTCCGACTCCACCAGTCCGGCCAGCTCCGGGTCGGTGGCGGTCAGTGCGGTGAGTGCGGGCTGATGCATCGTCGAACTCCCCTGTGGTGCGGTTGTGGCAGCTGACACCCAGGCGCGCGACGCCACCGTTCTCCGAGTCGCTCCCCGGTGGTCGATTCCACCCCATCACGCCAGTCGCGACGCTGGATCATCCTAGTGGGGCCGGCCAGTGTTACGGCGTCGAGGTCGGGGTCGGGTCGGGGGTCGGGGGGAGCAAGGGCGTGGCTTGGTCGGTGTCGGTGGGTGGGGCTGCGCTTGGGGGTCCTGCCGGGCTCAGGGGTGGGGGCATTGTTCGGTTTGGGGGGTGGGTGGATCGTTTTGGGTTGGTGGCGGCGGGGTGAAGTCTGATTGAGGGGTGAGGGGGCGTTATCCAGCTGACTCCGGGGGCAGTTTGGTTAGTGACTCCGGGTGGATTTTGCGCGGAGACCTCTGGGCGATGGCGTATCAAGGCGCTATCGGGCAGGCTCCGCCTGCCTCGATACGCAAGAAGCTTATGCCATCGCCCCCCTCCGCGCAAAATCCACCCTCCGGAGCGTGGAGGTGTAGATGATTGTTGCCGTGGTGCTTTGGGTGGGGTCGTGATGCTGGTTGTGGGGTCGTCGTCTCGATTATGCATGAAACACAGGTTCACCCGTTAGTGGTTCGATTTGGATCTTGACCGGGAGTATTCTAGGAGGCATGGAAGAAATCACCCGAGAGCTGGAGTCCACTGAGCCTTCGGGAGCGATGCTGGACCTGCTCCTCGGCGCGGATCTCTCCACCCTCACACCCGAGCAACAAGTCACCGCATTCGTCATGGCCCGCAAGATCACGGCGGTTGCCGACCACGCTCGGCTGTGCATTCTTCGGAATTTCGACGACCTGGCCGAGATGTCCACGGCCACCCACGAGTCGGAGCAGTCCCTGTTCCGCCAACAGGAGCGCGCCGAGGTCCTGGACCGGCTGCCTCGGCTGTGTGAGCAGCTGCGGCGCGGGGAGATCGACCTACGCCGGGTGGAGACCGTGGACGAGCGGGTGGTCCACCTCGACCCCGCCACGATCCCCCAGATCGAAGACCAGCTGGTCGAGGTCGCCGCCGAGCTCACCCGCACCCAACTCGCGCGCCGGACCACCAAGCTCGTGGCCGAGGCCGATCCGCTGGGCTACGAGCAGCGCCGCCAGAAGGCCCGTGACAAGGAACGCCGGATCGAGTTCTACCCCCTGCCCAACGGCATGGCCGAACTCCGCATCCGCATGTCCGCGATCGACGCCCGGCAGTGCTACGACATCGCCACCGCCGACGCCCGCGCGCTGTGCAAGGACTGCCGCACCACCGACCAGAAGCGAGTCGACGCCTTCCTGGACCGCTTCCTCGGGTACGGCATCGACCGCACAGTCCAGGTCCACGTCACCCTCTCCATGGAAACCCTCATGGGCTTGACCGAGGACCCGGGCCTGCTCGACGGCTACGGCCCCATCAGCGCCGACTCCGCCCGCGAGCTCGCCATGCTCGGCCCGTGGCGTGGGGTCCTGCTCGATGAGTATCAGCGAGCCGCCGCGATGGCCACCCACCTGTACAAGCCCCCGGCCCGCTGTCGGGAGTTCACCAAGCTCCGTGACGGCGGCACCTGCTGCGCCCCCGGCTGCATCAACCCCATCCAGGAAATCGACCACACCATCCCCTGGCCCCAAGGCAAAACCAACCCGGACCAGCTCAAGGGCTACTGCCAACACCACCACCACCTGAAGCACGGCGACCACACCGTCACCCTCGACGACGACGGCACCCTGCATTGGGTCACTCCCCAGGGCCGGCACTACACCACTCAACCCCACCAGTACTGACCACGACCCGCCCCGAATACCGCCCACCGCACCTGTTCTTTGACAATTCCACAGCGAACCGAAACACCCCCTCCAACAACACAAAGCCGGCAACCTGCGAAAGCGACCGGCAACACAGACTTTCCACTTCGACAATCGGAGGGTGGATTTTGTGTGGAGGGGGGCGATGGCATAAGCTTCTTGCGTATCGAGGCAGGCGGAG